>CAZUYV010000071.1:0-8313 GCA_964624435.1 uncultured Micavibrio sp.
AAAAAGGCCGCCCGAGGGCGGCCGATTGCTGTGCGCTAGGCGCTTATTCCTGATCGCTGCCGCTGGCAGATTTGATTTCATCCATGCTGGCGACAACGCGCTTGCTGATTACTTCAGCCGCATCTTTTGTGCACTTGGTGGCGAGTTCAGCCAGTTCCTGCGTGTTGGCAATGGACCGCTGGTAAACCGACTGAAAAATGTCCGCCTGTTTGGCAAGTTTTTCCTCGGTCGTGGATTGTGTAAAAGAAGGCACCGCATTGTCCTGAAGGAACTGGCTTACCATTTCAGTCTGGCGCTGGGCGAGGGTCTGCCAGCCTTGAACGGCACGCTGGTTTGCTTCGTTGATTGCCTGGAAATTTTTGCGGGTTGTTTCGAGCGCTTGTTGCCACGTCGATTGGACATCGCCAAAGAAATTATGGGGTGAGTTTTTTTGCTGCATGAAACGGTCCTCCTTCAAGGAATGAGAGAGTCCCAATTAAGTTTATTGTGCAGGGTGAGTCAAGCGATTCCAAAATTTGTCCCTTCGCAAAATACCACGGCATTCGCCGCTGGAGAGCCGGAAGTCGGTCTATTTCAAGCCGTTAGGAAATTTTTAACCGGAATTGGGCAATGTAAAGGGTGGGGAAGACTGCCTGAACTCATCTAGGTTACTATACGCATGGCCAATATCGGCAACGACAAACGCAAATTCAAAGCTGATCGGTTCCGTCACAAGGCGGCGCCGGGCAACTGGTTATCTGGAAACATGGCGCAGATCATGGTGTTCATGAACGGCCTGATCGTATCGATCACCGCCTTTGCCATCCTCAACGTTTTTATCGACCAGATCGTGCAGGACAGTTTTTCAACGGAAAGTTCCATTACCCGTGATTATGTCGAAGACCGTATTTCTCTGCTGGAGCGGGATGTGCAGTCTGCCGCTTCGTTGGTTGCGTTCTCCAAAGGTAATGACGACTCCCGGATTATTGGAAAATTCAAAGACGCTGGCAAAGAACTTGATTATCTCTACTGGCTAAAACGTCAGGAGGCGGGGCAGTATCTTGCTGTCAAGATCGCCAAGCCGGATGCAAAGGATGAGTTTGCCCCCCAATTGCCGGCCGAGATGCACAAATACGTCATTAAATCACTGGAACGCAGCACGACGGGGCATGCGCTGCTGACAGGGTATAAATACACGGACAAATCGGGACGAGAAGTTCAGCCGTTGATCATTGCCAGCAAGGTCGTCGTCTATGACCGCGCCGAACCTGATGTGGTGTATTCCCCGATCAGCTTCGAAAAAATTATCTCCCCGGCTTATCTTCAACGTCATGTGAATATTCAGCGTCTCGAAATCCTGCGCGAGTCAGATGGAAAGACAATGTTTGCCAGTGAACATCCGGCCAGCAGTGCTGCCTTTGCGCAAAAAGAACAGATATCCATCGCCGATGTGAAATTCGGGGTCGTTTCCTATCTCCTGATGGACGAACGCGAACTCTTCCTCAAAAAAGTCCCGTTCCTGATGCTGCTCTTCGGCGTAACGCTGACATTGATCGGTACACTCTATGTTCGAAACAACCAGAAGCAATCACTGCGCCTTGCCTCGATGAATCGCGAGTTGGAGCAAAAGAACGTCGATCTTGGGCATGAAATACTCGAACGTGAAAAACTAAACATGGCGCTGCGCCAGACCGAGCGGGAAAACCGTTCCATCGTGGATTCGGTCAGCGACATCATTTTTGAAACGGCAACCGATGGAAAAATCCTCTTCCTCAACCAGACCTGGGAAAAGATTACGGGCTTTTCCGCCGAACGTTCTTTGGGCCGCAACTTGTTCGATCTTTTCTACATGCAGGATCAGGCGCAGCAACGTGCTAACTTCGCCGCGCTGGTAAAAGGGCAGAAGCAGTCATACCGCGCCTTTACCCGCCTGCGCACGGCGGATGGGACCTTCCGCGCGGTGGAACTGGCCGTATCCATGCTGCGCGCCGATGAAAACAATGTGCTTCGCGTGGTGGGTGCCATTACAGATGTGGAAGAACGTCGCCGCGCCGAACGCGCCCTGTCTGAGGCTGAAAAGAAATACCGTGCCATCGTGGAAAACGCCGCGAGCGGGATTTATCAGGTAACACCCGAAGGACAGTATCTGTCCGCCAACCCCGCCATGGCAAAAATTCTGGGGTATGACACGCCGGAGGAAATCCTGCGTGAAGTGCACAATGCCAGCATCGAAATCTATTGCGACCAGCGTGCCCGCGAACGCCATTTGATGGATGTTTTAAGGGATGGAGAAGTCGGGAGCATAGAACTTCAGGTGCGCCGCCGTGATGGCCACGTTATCTGGGTGCAGGAAAACCTGCGAGCGGTCAAAGAAGAAGATGGTGCACTGCTATATTATGAGGGCAGTATCGAGGATATTACCCAGCGCAAGGAAACGGAACTGGCCTTGCGCGAAGCGATGGTGGAATCCGATCTGGCCTCCCGCTCTAAATCCGAATTTCTGGCCAACATGTCGCACGAACTGCGCACGCCGCTGAACGCCATCATTGGCTTCTCCGATATCATCAAAAATCAAGCCTTCGGGGCGGTCGGCGCACCTGAATATCTGGATTATGCCCGCGACATTAACGAAGGCGGTAAGCGCCTGTTGCAGGTCATCAATGACATTCTCGATGTTTCCCGCGTGGCCGCCGGTGATCGTCAGTTGAATGAAAGCTTGGTAGATCTATCGAAGCTTGTTGCCTCCGCGCTGGATATTCTTGCGCCAAAGATAGAAACCAGCCGATTGGTGATTTCCAATTTCATCACAGGCGAAACGCCAAAATTGATTGGGGAAGCGCATGCAATCAAGCAGATGATTATCAACCTGCTGTCTAACTCAATCAAATACACACCGGCTGGTGGCCGCGTTTCCATCTCCTTCCAGATGGATGAAGACGGCCAGTTGCACCTTGCTATCACGGATACCGGGATTGGTCTGACCGATGTCGAAATTGAAAAGGCATTATCTCCATTCGGTCAGGTTGAAACTGGCCTCAACAAATCGGAAACAGGCACAGGACTTGGCCTGACATTGGTGCAATCCCTCATGACATTGCATGGCGGACAGTTTGAATTGTTCAGCCAAAAAGGCGTGGGCACGACGGCAACGTTGATATTCCCGACAAAACGCGTTTCCGCGCCGAAGAAACCACAGGCTCAGACCACAACGCCTGTCAGTTCTTCCGAAAAAGATCCGGTCAATCAGTAACTGCGTTTGTGTAGAATTTCGTCTGCTTCCTCTTGGGGCAGGGCGAGAACCTTTTGCGCGATGTCGAACCCAAATCCGGCGCGGGCAAAGGCGGATAACTGTCTGTTCTTCGCCTTTTCATCGGCAGGTGCCAGCCCGTAACAGCCAAAACGTCTTTTGCGCATCAACTGGATTGCCGCAGTCATATCGGCCTGTGATCCGCCAGCATCGCCATCAAAGGCTGCCAGAGCCTGCTGGATCGCATCTGCGAGCAGACCCTTATTCTGAAGCTTGAACTGGATTGCGCGGCTGGAAAGCCCTCTGCGGCGCAAAGACGTCACCATTCCTTGGGTATACGCGGCATCGTTTAGCAAACCCTGCCGTTCGAAGGTCGCCACGGTGGTATCAAGCAACTTGAGACAGACTTTACGATCTTGTTCTTTATGAAAATTACAGGATTTATCGATCTTGCGTGTCATCACCCGGCGGAAATTGGGAACGCTGGACGTGAAGCGCTGCAAATAGGCGAGGCCGGAGTTGTGAAGATACTTTTCCGTGATCTTCTTCGGGGGCTTTTTCTCTTTGCGGGCAGGCGCTTGCTTGATATTTTCCGCCGCTGCCATATCTTGGCTCAGATCATCAATGGGAACGGGCTGTGTCATGAATACGGATATTATACAAAAAGGCGAAGAACTCAAAGCGCGGCGCATCAACGGCGTCAACTGGATCGGCTTGAAAACCCTGATCGACAAGGAAGTGGGCCGTTTTATCAATGTCTACACCCAGACGGTTGTCGCGCCCGTTGTCACGACTTTGCTTTACTACGCGGTTTTTGCGCTGGCCTTTGGCGGCCTTGCCAAGACCGTGGGCGGTATCCCGTATCTGGAATTCCTTGCCCCCGGCCTGATCATGATGACCATGGTTCAAAACGCCTTTGCCAATACATCCTCATCGATTGTGATAGCGAAGGTTCAGGGGAATATCGTTGATGTTCTGATGCCGCCGATTTCGCCCACTGAACTCTATATCGGCTATACCATTGGGGGTATCCTGCGCGGTCTTGTTGTCGGTGCAGTTTGCGCCGTTGCGATCTGGGCGACAGTGGGGATCAAT
The DNA here is from genome assembly GCA_964624435.1 of uncultured Micavibrio sp. GTDB lineage: Bacteria > Pseudomonadota > Alphaproteobacteria > Micavibrionales > Micavibrionaceae > Micavibrio_A. The sequence continues at coordinate 4,322 of CAZUYV010000071.1, forward strand.
CTCCATTCCCTCTGGGCGGTTCTCGCCTTTGGCTTTCTGGGCAATATGATGCTGTCCAGCCTCGGGCTTGCCGCCGGTATCTGGTCCGTCAAATTTGACCATATCGCCGCCGTAACAAACTTTGTTGTGATGCCGATGACGTTCCTGTCCGGGACTTTCTATTCGATCGAACAATTGCCGCCATTCTGGCAGGCGCTGGTTCATTACAACCCGTTCTTTCATATGATTGACGGGTTCCGTTATGGCTTTACCGGTCATGCCGATGCCAGCCTGACAGTCGGTATCGTTGTTCTGGTCGTGATCAATATCCTTCTGGCCGCGCTGACGCTGCAGATGGTGCGCACGGGCTATAAGATCAAGAGCTAAAGGGTTTCTATGTCCGATAACTTCATTCAATTGTTTCAGTTTGAAAACAGCAATATCCGCGGACGCATCGTGCGTCTGGGCGATGTGCTGGATGGCATACTGACGGCGCACAATTATCCCGAAGATGTTGCGCATCTTACGGGGGAAGTGCTGACTCTGTGCGCCATGCTGTCTTCCATGCTGAAATATGACGGCATTTTCACCCTGCAAACGCAGAGCGATGGCGTGGTTCCCATGCTGGTGGGGGATGTCACCAGCGCTGGGCATGTCCGCGCCTGTGCCACATTCAAGCCTGAGGAAATCGGGGCTGCCACATGGTCGGAAGACCGCGCCGAATTGCTCGGCAAGGGCTATATGGCGTTTACGGTGGATCAGGGTGAACACACGGAACGCTATCAGGGGATTGTCGAACTTAAAAACACCTCGCTGATCAGCAGCGTTCAGCATTACTTTGCCCAATCCGAACAGATCAACACCGGCATGGTGATGAATGTCGGCAAAGTGGATGGCAAATGGCGCGCGACCGGCATCATGGTGCAGGAAATGCCCGAAGAGACTGCGAAATACAATCAGGACATCAGTGCCGACAACGAAGATGACTGGCGCCGGACCATGATCCTGCTTGGTAGCGTCAAACAAGAAGAAATGTTGGCGGCGGATTTATCCGCCAATGACCTGTTGTTCCGCCTGTTCCATGAAGAAGGGGTGCGGGTGTTTGAAGAACTGCCCTTGAAGCATGTTTGCCGCTGCAACCCGGAACGGGTTGAAAATATTTTGGCCACAATGTCGGATGATGATATCGATGACATGGTGATTGATGGCAAAATCGTCATGACCTGCGAATTCTGCAGCCGCCATTACAGTTTCGATCCTGCCGATATCAAGAAAGGGAAAAACCATGAATAAGAAGATTCTCCTGCTGTCCGCCGTGGCCGCGCTCTCCGTTGTGGGATGCGCCACAAACTCCCATGTTGCCGGCGTTCCCGGTCCGCGCATGACCTTTGAAAACTATGCTCCGGTGATCTTGAATGTCGCCGCCAGCCGCGTGATTGAAAATTATGAGGTTGATAACGATCCCAAGGATATTTCGGGCCAGTTCGTCGTGGCGCCATCTGAGGCGATCAAGCAATACGCCGCCCGTCGTTTCCCGGCGAGCGGGATTGGCAATGGCCAGTTCACCATCGAACTGCAGGATGCCCGGATGTATCTGAATGAAATTGAGCAGCAGAACAAGGTTCTCAGCTGGTCCGGTATCGGTCAGGAAGATCAATATCGCCTGATGCTGAAGATCAAGGTCACGCCGGTCCCCAATCAGGTCAATGCCAGCGCCTCAACCGTATTGAAATTCGAACGCACATTGGTGATGCCATCGAGCGTGTCATTGGCCGAGCGTGAAAGACGCCAGTTGGTGTTCCTTGAAAAACTGATCGCGGATATCGATACAGGTATTATCCGGTTGCTCGATCAAACCCCGTCGATCCGATAACCGAATAAAATAAGCACAATAAAAAAGGGCCGCGATATGCGGCCCTCTTAATTTGTCTAACCGAGATCCTTACTGGAAGGAGATCTGGGCACGGCGGTTGGCTGGCTCACGAACGCCATCCGGTGTTGCCACCAGAGGCTCTTCTTCGCCGCGGCTGCTGACATTGATCATGCCTGCATTGATACCGCGTTGGGCCAGAGCGTCACGCACGGCATTCGCGCGGCGCATCGCCAGTTTCTCGTTGTATTCGTTCGAACCCGATTTGTCGGCGTGGCCGACGACGGTGATCGAATTCAGGCTACGCTTGCCAACTTCGGCGGCAACGGCATCCAGAACGCTTTGTGCGCCAGGGCCGAGGGTCGATTGGTCGAAGTCGAAGAATACGAGGTACATCGCGTTCTCAACTTGCATAGGGGCATTCGGGTCAACATCGAGTGGGTTTGCAGCCTGTGCTGGTTCCTGCGCAGCGGCAGGGGCGGCAGGCATCGCGCCTTCGAGTTGTTCCAGGGCTGAAAGGAATTCGCGTTTGCAGCGATTGATTTCATCTGGTTGGAAGTTTTCTTCCTGGTTTTCGATCCAGCAGTCAAAGCGTGCTTGCGCAACGGCAGAAACATCCGGGTATTGTTCACGGGCGCCAAGGTCAAACACTGTGATCAGGCGGGAACGGCCAACAGCCAGTTCTTCCATTGTTTCAGCTGGAACGTTCCAGTCGGACAGAGGTTCTGGTGCAACAACATCGCCGCGCGCTGAGGACAGGCCTTTGCGGGAGAAGTGCAGGGCATCAGCGTGATCGCTGTAACCGTTCAGTTCGCTATCGACGAACGCTTTGTATTCTGATGTCAATTTTTGGGTGAAGGGGCTTCCGACAGGTTGAACTTCGTTCAACGCATCAACCTCTTTAAATTTGTTAAAGTCGCAAGCGCCAAGGGCAGCGATGCTGGCCATGATCATGATACCGCGCGAGATTTGCATTCGGAAAACTCCTCAAAATTCATTGGATTACGCCCCGCTCACACGAAGGCTAGTCGATGTTTTTTATAACCAACCGGGCCCTAAAGTAAAGTGATATGACTAAAAAACGATAAATAAAGTGTAGATAGATGGTTAATTTTGAAGAGGTTAACCTATGGCCATTAACTTTTAGCGCTTGAAAAAGCCCAAATGAAATCCTGTTGAAAACTTTAACCGCTTCCTAGGTTCTTCCATAAGACTCTACTAAAGCTATTTCTTGACTTTCATGAGTGCGTGCGTATTATCCGCCGCGCTTCACAGCAGAACCAATCAAAAACAAGCGTCTTTGGGGCTAAAACTCCGGCGAATATAGGGATCTACACAACAATGGCAAAACAACTGCAATCACTGAAAATTGCCGTTCTAATGGCGAACGGCTTTAACGAATCTGAATTTCTCGCAATCCAGCGCGCGATGATCGACCAGGGCGCATCCCTGCGCATCGTATCCACCGACTCCGGTCTCGTAAACGGCTGGGATGGGAAGGGCTGGGGCCACAATTTCGCGATCGACGCGCAACTGAACACGGCTCTTGGCATCGATTATGACGCCCTGATCATCCCAGGCGGCCAACGTAGCCACGATAAACTGAAACTTACGGCACATTCCCGCCGTTTCATTGGTTCTTTCATAGCGGCTATGAAACCTGTTCTCGCCATGGGCGATGCGGTTCAATTGCTGGCCCACACCGATCATCTGGCTGGCAAAACAGTGTCCGGCCCGGCGGAAAAGCAGGGCGTGGCGGAAGCCGCAGGCGCTGTCTGGTCGACTGAAACAATGTCGATGGATGGCACCCTGTTGTCTGGCGATGTTGAAGGCGATAAGCTGGCCGGATACGTAACCGCCGCCGTTGACATGGTGGTACAGGCTGTTTCGACCTTGAAACAGGCCGCTTAATCTTTAGGACCGGGGTCTTATGAAGGCAGAAATACAGGCAGTTGTGGGCGAAATTGAAGACGCGCTCGTTCTGCTGAGGAGGCATCTTTGACTGGGACGCATCACTTGCGCGCCTCGAAGAGCTGAACAAAGCCGCAGAAGACCCCGATCTTTGGTCCGACGCTGAAAAAGCGCAGACCGTCATGAAGGAACGGACCCGTCTAGAGGGCCAAATTTCCAAAATCAAATCCTT
>CAZUYV010000072.1:0-8290 GCA_964624435.1 uncultured Micavibrio sp.
GCCAACGTGCCCTATGACGAAGTGTTCGAACTCGAAGACATCAACCGCGAATTCGCTCAGGCAGATGTCGCCTTCGTGATTGGCGCGAACGACATCACAAACCCTGCCGCAAAGAACGATTCCACATCGCCGATTTACGGCATGCCGGTTCTCGATGTTGAAAAGGCCAAGACCGTCTTCTTCATCAAACGTTCGATGGCATCGGGTTACGCCGGGATCGACAATCCCCTCTTCTACGCCAACAACACTTACATGTTGCTGGGCGATGCGAAGAAGGTCACCGAAGAAGTCGTCAAGGCGATGGAAGCGTAATTCATGCTGGACGCGCTCGAAGATCGTTTCAGGGCGCCACCGGGCTGGACCACCGGCCTTTTTACAAACGCCGCGACCGGCCACTCCATCCATTATGGCTGGGTTTCCCCCGCCAATCCCAAGGCCGTTGTCGTTGGTCTAGGCGGTCTGTCTGAATTCAGCGAAAAATATTTTGAACTGGCACATGACATGGTCGCACGCGGCTATGCTTTCTGGACCATGGATTGGGCTTATCAGGGACGCTCTGGCCGGATGGCCGCGCCTTATACGCATCGCCGTCATTCCGACGGCTATGAAAACGATGTCGCGGACCTACATGATTTAATCACGCGTTTTATCCGTCCCTCCTCCCCCGCGCCGCTTCTTCTCATCGCGCATTCCATGGGCGGGAATATCGGCTTGCGCTATCTTTCCACGCACACCGAAACATTCCGCGCAGCGGCCCTGTCCGCCCCGTTCCTTGGTATCAAGAAAATCACAGGCATCGATAAAATCCTGCTCGCCATCCTGCGCCGCCTGACACCGGACAATTATGTTCCGGGCGGCAAAGACTGGCAGGAAAAATCCCGCAAGAGCGATGGCAGCGATATTTTTTCAAGCGATCCGCTACGCGATAAAATCCACAACGCCTATTCCCTCGCCGATGATATCTTGCAAATCGGCTCTCCCACCATCCGCTGGGTGTATGAATCGCTACAATCCTCCGCCGTGCTCGCCGCTCCGGGAACGCTCGAAAAAATCCAGATCCCTGTTCTGGTCGCCATGGCGGGCCGCGACGATATCGTCAGCAACAAGGATATCCGTGCCGCTGCTTCCCGTTTGAAAGCGGGGCGTTTGCTGGTGCTGGACGGCGCACGTCATGAAATCCTGATGGAAAAAGATGAATACCGGGGTGCGTTCCTGAACGGCTTTGACAAAATGCTGGAAGACTATAAAATCGCCCCCTAAGCACAGAATGAGGATGCCATGGAAGGATACATAAAGAATAAGGACCGTTTGAGCGACCGCGTAGCGTTTGCGCTGGAACTGGCGATCAAACAGCAGGACCTTGAAGTGGCCGAATTGCTCAGTCGTGCGATGGACCTGTCCATGACGCGCAACACCGGCGGTGGTGAATTTGTTGAACGCCGTGATTATTCGCGTGAAATTGAAAAAATGCTGAACGAACTGCGCGAGCTTAAGAAGAAATAAGCTTCACGTCATCCGTTCCCCAACCGCGTCATCCCCGCGGTTCCGCAAAGCGGAACATAAACGGCGGGGATCCGCAAACCGGATGCCCGCATAAAGCGGGCATGACAATTTTAGGCAATCAACTCTTTCCATTCTTCTTCGGTGAGGATCTTCACACCCAGTTCCGTGGCGGCTTTTAATTTCGATCCCGCATCTTCACCCGCGATCACGTAATCCGTTTTTTTGGACACCGACCCCGCGACCTTTGCGCCCAGACGCTCGGCCCCGGCTTTCGCTTCCTGACGCGTCATGGTGACAAGGCTGCCCGTGAACACCACGGTCTTGCCGGTGACGGGGCTATCAGTGGCAAAGACGCGCTTATACGGCTCAATGGTCAGGACGGATTGCAAATCATCCAGCACTTCCAGATTGTGTTTTTCGTCGAAGAACGCGAGCAAATCTTCGGCGACACTGGGCCCTACATCCTCGATGTTCAAAACATCCTTGAAGGCTTCGCTGTCATGATCCTTCGCCGCCTTCATCCCTTCACGTAAACCTTCAACGGTTGCGAAATGCGCCGCGATCTTCTTCGCTGTCGCCTCACCGATCTGGCGGATGCCGAGCGCATAGATAAACCGGTCGAGCGCGATGGTCCGGCGGCTGTCGATGGAGGCGAACAAATTCTTCTCCGATAAATCGCCCCATCCTTCGCGGGCGCGGATCGGCGTCAATGTCCCTTTGTTGTTTTCTTCAAGGCGGAAGATATCGGCGGGCGTCTTGATCAATCCATCGCGGTAAAATTCTTCGATGATCTTGGATCCCAGACCCTCGATATCGAACGCCAGACGGCTGACAAAATGTTTGAGCCGCTCTACTGCCTGTGCTTCACAGATCAAACCACCCGTGCAACGCCGCACCACTTCGCCTTCTTCACGCACGGCGTTTGATCCGCACACCGGGCAATGATCGGGGAATTTGAATTTTTTGGCATTTTTCTGACGCTTTTCTTCGACATACCCCAGCACCTGCGGAATCACATCCCCCGCCCGCTGGATCATGACATGGTCGCCAACGCGGATATCCTTGCGCTCGATCTCATCTTCATTGTGCAATGTCGCACGGCTGACGACGACACCACCGACTGTGATCGGTTCCAGCTCCGCCACGGGCGTCAATGCGCCCGTGCGCCCCACCTGAATGACGATATCATTCACCACCGTCACGGCCTTCTGCGCCGGGTATTTATGCGCCGTGGCCCAACGCGGTGACCGTGACACAAAACCCAATCGATCCTGCAACGCCAGATCATTGACCTTGTAGACCACACCATCGATGTCATAGGGAAGGTCGGGCCGCGCAATCAACACATCATTGTAATATTTTAAAATGTCTTCGGCATTCTTCGCAAGGATCGCTGGCTCCGCCTCGACAAATCCCCATGCTTTTAATTTCTTGCGAATGTCCCATTGCGTCTTGGCAAAACGCTCGCTTGTCTCGCCCAGCGCATAACCAAAGAAATGCAAAGGACGTTGTTTTGTAATGCTGGGATCCAATTGCCGCACACTTCCCGCCGCGGCATTGCGTGGGTTGGCAAATATCTGTTTCCCGGTTTCTTCCTGCCGTTTGTTGAGCGCGAGAAATTCTTCATGCCGCATATAAATTTCGCCGCGCACTTCCAGCACATCCGGCACATCCTTGGGCAATTGCTTGGGCACATCATCGATATGCTGAACATTCGCGGTGATATCTTCGCCTTCAAACCCATCGCCGCGCGTTGCCGCCAGAATGAGTTTCCCCTTTTCATACCGTAACGAACAGGACAGTCCGTCAATCTTCGGTTCCGCCACAATCTCTATAGGATCATTGATGTTGAGGAAACGCGCAATCTTCTGCAAAAAATCCTGCAAATCTTCTTCGGTGAAAAGGTTGGATAGCGACAACATCGCCACGGCATGCTTCACCTTCTTAAATCCCTTGGCTGCCGGTGCCCCAACCTTCTGCGTCGGGCTATCCTTGCTCACCAGTTCCGGATATTTCGCCTCGATATCATTCAGCTCATTGCGAAGGGCGTCATACTCCGCATCGGAAATTTCTGGCTCATCATTCTGGTGATAGGCGATATCGTGCCTGGCGATTTCCTTCGCCAGTTTCTGGTGGCGTGCACGGGCATCTTCAAACGATGTATCGAAGAGGGAATCCGCCATGATTACGCCGCGCTTTTCTCAAGAAGTTTGGAGGCCGCGGCGCGTGCTTCCTTGGTGATCTCGGCCCCGGCCAGCATGCGGGCGATTTCTTCCTGCCGCTGAACGGCTTCGGACAGTGGAATGACTTTGGTGGTCGGATTGGTTTTGCCTGTTTTTGCAACGATCCAGTGATGCGCCGCCGATGCCGCCACTTGCGGGGAATGTGTGACAACCAGAATCTGAAGGTTCTTGGCAAGACGCGACAAACGCTCACCCACCGCTTGCGCAGTCGCACCGCCAATGCCCGTATCGACTTCATCGAACACCAATGTCTGTGCTGTTCCTACTTCCGCCAGCACAACTTTCAACGCCAGCATAAACCGCGCGAGTTCACCGCCCGAGGCAATCTTGTTGAGCGCGCCGGCATGCGCGCCGGGGTTGGTCGCGACCATGAACTGGATGTTATCCATGCCGGACGCATTCCATTCTTCCTCGGGCAACACGGCCACTTGCGTTTCGAACCGCGCCTTTTCCAGCTTCAGCGGAATCAATTCCTTGGCCACCAGCTTGTCGAGTTTTTGCGCTGCTGATTTGCGTTCCGCCGAAATTTTCTTTGCTTGCGCCGTATAGGCCTCTTTCGTCTTCACGACATTCTTTTCAAGAGCCGCCAAAAGATCATCTTGCTGTTCGATGCTGGCGAGCAATCCTGCAAGCTCATCCCGTTTCGCAGACAATTCATCCACGCTGCACGCATGTTTTCGGGCCTGTGATTTCAACGCAAACAAACGATCATCAATTTCGCTTAGGGAATATTCACTATCCTCCAGCGATGTGAGAAGCGCATCGATTCCGCCCGACACTTCCTGCAATTCCGCCATGGCACGGTCGAGCGCCTTGGCGGTTTCACTGCCACCCTCGCCCGCTTTTTCGAGCGATTTCCAGACAATGTTGAGTTGCGATCCCGCTTGTTCTGACGCGTCTCTCGCGGTGGTGTAGCTTTCGATATATTGTTCGCGCTTCATCAGGCGCGTGCGAAGCGCGGACAGTTTTTCTTCCTCGCCCGCCTGCGGATTGAGCTCGTCCAGTTGTTCCAATGCGCCGCGCAGGTAAATTTCTTCAGCCCGCGCCTTCTCCATCGCCGTGCGCTTGGCCACCAATTCTTCCCGCGCGTCCGACCATGCACGCCAATCCTTGGAGAGCGCTGCAAGGTTTTTGCCATTCACAGCATATTCATCGAGCATACCGCGATGAACTTTGGGGTTCAGCAATGTTTGCGTATCGAACTGCCCGTGAATTTCCACCAGCATCTCGCCAACTTGTTTCAGGAGGGAAACACTCACCGGGTGATCGTTGATGAAGGCGCGGCTCTTGCCATCCTGCTGCACGGAACGGCGAAGGATCAGCGGATTTTCAAGCTCCATGCCTTGTTCGCGCAAAAATGCGAATGCCGGGTGATTGTCCATCAGATCGAACTCTGCGGCAACGACGGCTTGATCGGCTTCCTTGCGAACCAACCCGCTTTCGGATCGCGCGCCGAGCGCGAGGCCTAAGGAATCGAGCAGGATGGATTTTCCCGCCCCGGTTTCACCGGTCAGCGCGCTTAACCCCTTATCGAATTGAACGGAAAGGCGGTCGATCAGAACGACGTTGTTAATCATCAAAGAGGCGAGCATCACGTCCTCCTAAAGCATACTCTGAAATCGATTAGTCCGGACGGAACAGGGAATCGATTGTTTTGTCCCATGTTGACCGGTCTTCCATGACTTTTTGGCGTAGCGCCGGATCGACAATTTTATAGCTGTCTTCATACCATTTCGAACCCGGATAGTTGTGGCCCAGAACGGCGGCCACGCGCGCAGCCTCGGTATGCAGACCCAGTTTCAAATAGCATTCGACAAGGCGGTGCAACGCCTCGGGCGTATGCGTTGTTGTCTGGTAATCCTTGATGACGGTGCGGAACCGGTTGATCGCCGCGTTCACTTCACCGCGGTTGAGGTAATAACGGCCGATCTCCATTTCCTTGCCCGCAAGGTGGTCATAGGTCAGATCCATCTTCAATTTCGCATCGCGCGAATATTTGGAATCGGGGAAACGTTGTACCAGCGTGTTGAACGCCTCGAGCGCCTGCTTGGTAATCGCCTGGTCGCGCGCGACATCGGAAATCTGTTCGTAGTACGCCAGCGACTTCAGGTAATAGGCGTAATCGATATCTTCGGAACCGGGGTGCAGCTCGATAAAACGATCGAGCGCAAGAATGGCATCATCGTAATTGTCGCCTTCATAGGCGGAATAGGCCGCCATGATCTGGGCCTTGGTTGCCCATTGCGAATACGGGTGCTGACGCTCCACCTCTTCGAACAGGCTGGTCGCCTTCTCATACTCTTTTTCTTCGAGCGCCTTGGCGGCATCGTTGTAAAGTTGTTCAACCGGTTTTTCGACCTGCGCCTTGTCCTTTTCCTTATCGGAAGAACAGGCGGCAACGCCGAGGATTAAAACCACGCCAAGGGGGAGGATGAGGGACTTGTTCAGCATGCATTATTCATAGCCTTCCCACGCCAAAGTGAAAAGGGAAAAACTTCTTCCAAACAGGCTTTTAAAGAGGATTTTACGAAGGGAGAACGCCGGATTTTTCGGCTTCGCCCTGCGGGTAAACGCTTGCCCCGGCCTCATCTATTTCCACGAACAAATCAACCGGCATCCACGCGGACGGGTCAGCAAACAGGGCATGGAGAATGGCATTGTTCATGGCATGCCCCGCCTTAATACCATAATAAGACCCGAGGATCGGCGCACCTGCTAGGTGCAAATCGCCAACGGCATCGAGGATCTTGTGACGGATAAATTCATCGTGGCAGCGCAGGCCGCCCTCATTCATCACCCCGTCATCATTCAGGATGATGGCGCTGTCGAGCGATCCACCAAGGCCGAGCCCAGCGGCGCGGAGCGCTTCGGCCTCTTTGACAAAACCGAATGTGCGGCAATCGGCCACATCATGCTTGAAGTTGCCGTTGATGAGTTTGAGTTCATATTCCTGTGTGCCGATGGCGGTGTGGGGGAATTCAATCCGTCCCGCGTAAACAGGAACCATCGATGGAGACAGATGAACTTCCTTGTCGCCGTCTTTCACGGTGATGTGTTTGAGGATTTGAATCGCGCGGCGCGGTTTTGATTGTCTCTTCAATCCCACGGCCTCAATCGCCTCGACAAAATCTTTCGAACTGCCATCCATGATCGGCACTTCGGCGGCATCGATATCGATCAACACATTATCGACATTGCAGGCGCGCAGCGCGGCCATGATGTGTTCGATCGTCCCGATACGCGCGCCGTGTTCATTGGCAATCAAGGTGCACATGCGGGTATCGACAACGGAATTATAAAGGGCGGGAACAAGATTGGTCCCCTCATCCTGATCGACCCGTTTGAAAACAATGCCGTGGTCGGCACCAGCGGGATGCAAAACCATATGGACAGGCTTGCCGGAATGAAGCCCGATCCCTGTAATTGCAATATCATTTTGAAGCGTGTGTTGCATGGTCCTAATATAGGTCCCACCCCGCAAACCCTCAATTCACTCATTATTGCGCTGTGTTACAGATAAAAAAGGGGGAGCCGGTTGGGGCTCCCCTTTAGTGAAGTTTTTTTCTGGAGGACACTCAGAAAAAACTATTCTGTTTCAATACCTAAGCTCTAGTTAGCTTGGCGGCGTAAAAACGCAGGAATGTCTAAATCATCCGCGCTTTTGGTCCGTTGGGCCGCTGGCGCATCGATGTTCAATTGGCCTTGCGCCGGGTTTTCGGCGACGCGTGGCGCGGCGCGCAGACCGGCATGGAAACCGCCTGTGCCTGTTGCCTGACCGCCGTTGCCACCGGTGGCATCGACATATTCTTCTTCCTGCACAGCATCCACGCCATGACGACGGACGCCGCTGGTGATGCGTTCAAACAGGGACGGTGTCTTCTTCCGTTCGGCTTGCGCCTGCTGTGTGGTTGCACCCGGAACTGGTGGGCGAAGGTTATAGCCCTGCCCTGCCTGTTGCGGTTGACCATAGCCGGAACCGTAATTGGCGTTTGGCAGATCCTGTGGTTCAGGAACCATTGGCTTTGGCGGAATGAAATGACCGTCATGCAATGTACCGCGCATGCCCGACGCCTGTGCATTCACCTGTTGTGGCTGGGCGGCTTGCGCCTGATAAACTGGAACAGAAGGCTGCTCGGCAACAGGGGCTGTGAACTCCTGCTGTTCAAACATATCGCGTTCCGGATCATCACCAAAACCACGGGCTGGCGCTGCCTTGACGTTCAATGGCGAACGGGCGGCGGCTGTTGCGGCCTGAATTGTGCTGGATTGCGCAACCGGACGGGCACGTTCAAACACAGGCTTAGTTTCAGCCGTAGGCGCGATCTTTCCCACTGCCGTTACACGAACACCCCCGTTGTTGGTGGTTGTGCCGCGGGCTTCACCGGCATCAATGCCAGTGGCCACAACGGATACGCGCATACGGCCTTCGAGTTTGTCATCGAATGTAGATCCGAAGATGATATTGGCATTCGGGTCAACTTCATCGCGGATGCGGTTACAGGCTTCGTCAACTTCGAACAATGTCATGTCGCCGCCGCCGGTAA
>CAZUYV010000073.1:0-1693 GCA_964624435.1 uncultured Micavibrio sp.
GCCGCGCCATGGCGTTTGGACATTTTCGATCCATCCGGCCCGAGGATGAGGGGCAGGTGGGCGTATTCCGGTTTTGTCCAGCCCATGCCGTCGTAAATGAGGTTCTGGCGGAAGGTGTTGTTCAAATGGTCATCACCGCGGATGACATGCGTTACGCCCATATCATGGTCATCGACCACAACGGCGAGCATATAAACGGGCGTGCCGTCAGAGCGCAGGATGATCATGTCATCGAGTTGTTCATTGCTGACCGTCACATCGCCCTGCACATGATCGGGCACTGTCGTGCTGCCTTGGAGCGGGGCCTTGATACGGATGACGGGTTTGACGCCTTCGGGTGGTGTGGCCGTTGAATCGCGCCAGCGGCGATCATAGAAAGTCGGCTTGCCTTCGGCCTTGGCCTTTTCGCGCATGGCGTCGAGTTCTTCCGGCGTGCAGTAGCAATAGTAGGCCTTGCCGGATTTCAAAAGTTCCTGCGCGACCTCCACGTGACGCTCACGGCGTTCAAATTGCGAAATGACATCGCCATCCCAATCCATTTCCAGCCACTTCACGCCGTTGATCAGCGCGTCGACATGTTTGGGATCATACCGTTCGCGATCTGTGTCTTCGATCCGGAAGACGACCTTGCCGCCGCGCCCGCGCGCGAAGAGCCAGTTATAAAGCAGCGTGCGGGCCGTGCCGATATGCATCAGGCCAGTCGGGGAGGGTGGAAAACGGGTAGTAATCGTCATATTTTTCTTCTCATAAATGTCATGCCCGCTTTATGCGGGCATCCGGATCCCCGCACAGGGCGGGGATGACAAGGTCGTCTTAACCGTATAAAACTATGATAGGGAAAACAAGGGGTTTTGAGCTTGGGGAAGCTTATAACAGCGTTTTACGGCGAACTTCTGGACCAGAAAGACAGGCTGTTTTTATGGCTGCCGGTTGCGTTTGGGCTCGGCATCGCTTTGTACTTCTGTCTCGGGTTTGAACCCAACCTGATTGCGGCCTTCATTCCGGTGGTTGCGTTGCTCCCCTTACTGGTACAGGCATGGCGGCGGCAGCATGATGGAACAAAGTTTCTGATATTTTATTTATGCGCGTTTGCAGCCTTCATGATTGCAGCGGGATTTGCCTGCGCCAAGATTGGAACCGATATACATGGCACCACGTTATTGGAAAAATCGCAGCGCGTGACGCAGATCGCCGGCACCATTCACACGATTGAAAATCTGGGCGGAACAGATGGCAGCAGGGTTGTGTTGTCTGATGTCAGTATTGAAAAACTGAAGCCAGAACAAACACCGGATAAAGTGCGGCTGCGGTTCCGGAAAGATACCGGACTAAGCGCCGGGCAGCATATTGCCGCGTTGGCAAAGCTCGACCCGACATCACCGCCCGTATTGCCGGGCAGTTATGATTTTCAACGGCATTTGTTTTTTCAAGGGATCGGCGCGGTAGGGTTTGCCTATACCCAGCCTGATATCCTCGAGCAGAAACCCAAAAGTGCCTTTGCTGATTTTTTTGAGCATCTGCGCGCGAAAATTTATACCAGCATCGAATCCCACGCCGGACCCGTCACCGCCGGGATTATGACGGCGTTGATTACGGGGCAGCGCGGCGCGATCAATGAAGATGATGACAATGCCATGCGGGCATCGGGGCTATACCACCTTCTATCCATTTCCGGGGCGCATGTGGGGATGGT
>CAZUYV010000073.1:1793-8266 GCA_964624435.1 uncultured Micavibrio sp.
TGTTTCTTTGATTATATAGAACCTGTCTGGACGCGGTTTTACAGCCGCGCCGGATTTATCCGCAAACTGGTTTTGTATCTGGTGGGTCTGATCCTGATGTCCTTTATTGCGGGCGGCATGACGGGATTGTTCGGCCTATATCATTTTCAACAATTTGCCGTGTATGGGGTGATATCAAACATGATTGCCGTGCCGTTGACCGGCCTCATCATTATGCCCGCCGCGATTGTCGCGTTAATCCTGATGCCATTTGGGCTGGAAGGATGGGCATTGCAGGTGATGGAATGGGGGACGATCTGGATACTCGCAGTGGCGCATTGGACGGCGGGGCTGGATGGCGCCGTGATCCATGTTGCGCAATGGTCGAAGGCGACATTCTTTTTCCTCTGCATCGGAATGGTGTTGTTTTTGTTGTGGCGCGGATGGCATGGGAAGGGCGCGGCGGCCACGCTCATTCTTTTTGGATTGTTCCTGACATTGTTTCACAAACAGCCGGATATCATGGTATCGGACGGGGCCGAACTGATCGCCGTGCGAAGCGAAAATGGCGAGATTTATTTTTCTTCTACCCGTAAGGACAAGTTTGCCGCCGAGAACTGGCTGCGACTGTCCGGGCGTGAGGGTGAGAAGCCAAAACCATTTAAGGATGAATCTTTCCCGCATTTATGTGACATCCATGGATGCCGGATTGTGCGCGGGGAACACGAGATTGCGCTGGCCTTTGACAACACGGCCTGGCGGGAAGATTGCGCATGGGCAGATTTGTTGATTGCGCAGGTGCCCGTGAAAAAGAAAATCTGCCCGGCAAGCGCGCATGTATACGGCCTATTTGATTTCAAACGGAATGGCGCCCATGCGTTTTACCTGGAACATGAGGGTATTCGCGCTCGATCTGTCGGAGACGAACGCGGGAACCGGCCGTGGGTAGAATGAAAACGTCATCCTGCATGACGACATCGTGATGTCATTCTGAGCGTAGCGAAGAATCCCATGAGATCCTTCACTTCGTTCAGGATGACAAAGCCTTAGTGATAGGTCCGGAAAGAACTGACGAGTTTTCCCTGAATCTGGACGCGGTTTGCATCGAGAATGCGGGGTTCGTATTTGTCGTTTTCAGAGATCAGGTGAATTTGCCCCTTCACGCGTTTCAGGCGTTTGAGCGTAACTTCTTCGCCATCGACCAGCGCAACAATCACTGTGCCGTCTTCGGCCTGATTGGTTTCCTTGATGATGACCGTATCGCCATCCTGAATGCCCATATTGATCATGGAATCGCCATCGACTTCGAGCGCGTAATGATCCCCTTTTCCGATAAAGGACGGGGGAACCTCAACCGTTGAAATGTCATCCTGGATCGCCTCAATCGGTGTACCGGCGGCGATGCGCCCACGCATAGGAATTGTCTGCATGGCGGACAGCGCGGAAGCCGCGATCACGGCGTCGATATGGCGCATTTGTGTGGCGGCACGGGTATTGTCATTGGTTTTGGGATTGTAGCCTTCGGGAAGTTTTTTGACCTCCAGCGCGCGGGCGCGGTGCGGCAGGCGTTCGAGATAGCCGCGTTCGACAAGACCAGTAATCAGGCGATGAATCCCGGATTTGGATTTGAGGGCGAGGGCATCGCGCATTTCATCGAATGACGGCGCGATTTCGCCTTCGGACATACGTTCATGGATGAAAAGGAGCAAATCTTTCTGCTTTTTGGTCAGCATGGGCGGTTTTCCTTCAAATTCGGCCGGATTCGGCAATGTTCACTTACTGTTCTACTTTGGTTCCGGGTTCGTGTCAACACTGTCCAGAATTTTTCGAGTCGCTATGCCGATATCGGGCTGGCGCATCAGGCTTTCACCGATCAGGAACGCCGTGTAACCGGCGGCGGAAAAGGCGGGCAGAGTTTCTTCATCGATGCCGCTTTCGGCGACTTTCAAAATAGTATCGGGGATAGAACCCGCGAGATTTAATCCGGTGCCGAGATCGACTTCCAGTGTTTTGAGGTTGCGGTTGTTCACGCCCACCATTTCCGGTTTTAAGGCCAGCGCCCGTTCCAGTTCGTCTTCATCGTGCACTTCGAACAGCGTGTCGAGGCCAAGCGATGTGGCGCAATCATAAAGATCCTTTGCCTGCGCATCGGTTAATGCCGCCATGATGAGCAGGATGCAATCGGCACCGAGGGCCCGCGCCTCATAGATTTGATATTCATCGAGCATAAAATCTTTTCGCAGAAGTGGCAGGGAAACAGCCGCGCGGACATCAACAAGATAGTCATCCTTTCCCATGAAGTAAGGTTCATCTGTGAGGACCGACAGGCAGGACGCGCCGCTCGCTTCATATATCTTTGCGATGGCAACAGGATCGAAATCTTCGCGGATGATTCCCTTGCTGGGTGATGCTTTTTTGACTTCGGCGATCAGGGCCTTTGGTCTATCCGACAAAGCCTTGATAAATCCGCGTGTTGGCTGGCGATCTTCAACTATATATTTCAGATCGGCGAGGCTGCGCAACGCCTTCATGGCCTGTATATGCGCCAGCTTGTCGGCGCAGATTCGTTCCAGAACGGTGCTCATGATGTCATGTCCCGGTAGGTGGTGAGGACGGCGAGCGCCTTGCCGGAATCAATCGCGTGACCGGCTATGGCAACACCTTCTTTGAGGTCTTTTACTTTATCGGCAATAGAGAGAACGGCGGCGACATTCGCCTGTACCACTGCGCGGTAGGCGTTCTTTTCTCCTTCAAGAACCGCGAGCAGGGCGGCGGCATTTTGATGAACATCGCCGCCGATGATATTGCGGTTGTTAATGGCCGGCAGGCCAAAATCATCGGGCGTTAGGGTGCGTTCAAATAATTCACCACCTTCGAGGGCAGCAACATAGGTCTCGCCCGACAGGCTGATCTCATCGAGGCCATCAGCGCCATGCACCACCCAGGCCTTCTCACTTCCAAGCCGTTGCAGGGCGCGAGCCATGGGCACAATAAATTTGCGGTCATAAACGCCGATCAATTGCCGCTTGGTTCCGGCGGGGTTTGAGAGCGGGCCGATAAGATTGAATATGGTCCGGCGTTTCAGGGTGCGGCGGGCGGGCATGACATGGCGCATCGCCAGATGATGGTTCGGGGCCATTAGAAAACAAAAACCGGTCTGGCGCAAAGCGGCCTCGAGTTTCTGTGGTGTAACGGATAGAGAAACGCCAAGTTTTTCGAGTACATCGGCAGCACCCGAACGGGAGGAGGCTGCGCGATTGCCATGTTTGGCGACAGGAACGCCGCAGGCCGCCGAGACAAGCGCAACGGCGGTGGAAATATTATAGGTACCAAGGCCATCACCGCCCGTTCCGCAACAATCAACCGTGCCTTCTGGCGCATCTATGGTTTGGGCCATGGCGCGCAGAACCTTGGCAGCGCCCGTGATTTCTGTATAGCTTTCGCCGCGATCGGCGAGATGCGTCAGGAAGGTAATCAATTGCGGGTCAGAGACGCGGCCTTCCATGATGAATTCCATGGCCACGATCATTTCTTGTTCTGATAAAGCAATGCCTTGCCCGAGTTGTTTTAAGCATTCATCGAAAGAGATCATGACACGTCCTTGAGAAAGTTTTTGAGCATTTCATGACCGTTTTGTGTTGCGATGCTTTCGGGATGAAACTGGACGCCGTGGATGGGTTTGGTTTTATGGCGAAGTCCCATAATCAAACCATCATCAGTTTGTGCGGTGATTTCCAAGGTGCCGGGCAAAGTTTCTTTTTCGACAATCAGTGAATGATAGCGGGTGGCCGGGAAGGGCGTGGGCAATCCCTCGAACACGCTTTGCCCGGTATGGTGAATGGCAGAGATTTTTCCATGCAGAGGTTCGGGCGCACGGATGACCTTGCCGCCGAAAACCTGCCCAATGGCCTGATGCCCAAGACAAACGCCGAAAAGCGGAATGTCATGGTCGGCGCAGGCGGCGATAAGGGCAAGGCATATACCGGCATGGTCGGGATCAGACGGTCCCGGAGAAATCAGGACAGAGGAAGGTTTTTTGGCAAGGCATTCTTCCACCGTGATTTTGTTATTGCGGTGAATGTCGCAGTCTTCCCCCAGATCACCCAGATACTGGACGAGGTTGTAAGTAAAACTGTCATAGTTATCAATAAGTAGAACTGTCATCGTCTTCCCGTGGCGGCGTTGCTTTGTCGCTTGTGTACGGTGTTGTACACGGCGCTCCTCGCGCCTGGCCACGAAAAAACGTTGCCGTTCTCCCAAAACTAGGACGGGCATTTACGGAATGCAAGCGGATTGCTAGGGTGACGCCATGAGAGTCCCGTCCCCCCGCATGAATAGTGTGCGGTTCATTATTGTTGCGGTTGTCTTGATGCTGCTCGCCGATCAATTCCTGTTCGGCGGCAAACGCAGCTATATCGAAGAAGCAAAACGCAATTATTACGCCGAGCAGGCGCAAAAGGCGGCGCAAGACGTAAAAGAGCCCCCACCGCCGATCCGCATAGAACCGGCAGATGGTTCGGCCTATTTCGAGGCGCATCTACCCACGATTGAGAAAATGGAAGAGAAGGCAGCCTCTATCCCGCCTGCGGAAAAGGAGGATGAGGAGGCCCCGCCACCCATAGCCGAGGAAATCCCCGCGGCCTTGCCGCCCGTGGTGGAACCGGGGCCGTTCAAGGGCAGCGCGAAAATCGCGATCATCATCGACGACCTTGGGATGGATTTAAGACATAGCCGTCAGGTGCTTGATCTTCCAGCCCCTATCACCTTGGCCTTTTTACCGTACGGCACTAAGACCCGTGAATATGCGAAGATCGGCAAGGAGAAGGGGCATGCCCTGATCATCCATGTACCGATGGAAGCGAATGATGGAAAGCTCAATATCGGCCCCGGTGGGCTGAAGGCGAATATGGATCAGGCCACATTTGATAAGAGCTTTGATACTATTCTTGAGAGCTTTGATGGATATGAAGGAATCAACAACCATATGGGCAGCCGCCTGACACAAGATAGCCCAGCGATGACCCGCCTGATGGGATTGCTGAAGGCACATGATTTATTCTTTGTTGATTCCAAAACAATCAATTCATCGGTGGCGGCGAAGGCGGCACGGGCAGCAGGCGTTCCCTATGCCGAGCGCGATGTCTTTTTGGATCATGTCGAAAGCCGCGCCTTCGTGGATGGCGCGTTGGCGAAGGCGGAACAGCTTGCCTTGCGCAAAGGCAGTGCCATTGCGATTGGCCATCCCAAGGAAAATACTATTGCCGGATTGAAGGCGTGGATCCCGACGCTTAAGGCCAAGGGGATTGAATTGGTCCCGGTGAAGAGATTATTGATCAAGCCTGCTGCCGTGTCATCCCGACCGGAGCCGTCAGGCGAAGTGGAGGGATCTCAGTCATCCGAACCAAAGCCAGATCCCTCGACTTCGCTCGGGATGACAAATAAGGAAGAATCTATGGACGCTGCGCCTTTGCCGAGCGCACCTGTTCCAGCGCCTGTTCCGCTGCAGACTGAATTGCCCGCGATTTATTGACGCATTCCAGATATTCGGAGTCCGGAACGCTGTCGGCAACAATCCCGGCGCTGGCGCGCGTATGGACAAAGCCGTCTTTGACGAGCGCGGTGCGGAGCGCAATGCAGGTATCCATTTCACCATTGCCGGAAATATAACCGACGCAGCCGCCGTAATAGGAGCGTTTGGTTGATTCCAGTTCATCGATAATTTCCATGGCGCGGACCTTGGGCGCGCCGGAGACGGTGCCTGCCGGAAATCCGGCAAAGAGAGCATCGAGGCAATCCAGATCGTCCCGCAACACGCCTTCGACATTCGAGACGATATGCATCACATGGGAGTAGCGTTCGATGAAAAATTGATCCGTTACAGTGACCGTGCCGGTTTTGGCCACGCGGCCCACATCGTTGCGCCCAAGATCAAGTAGCATCAGATGTTCGGCGCGTTCTTTGGGGTCGGCCAAAAGATCCTCTGCCAATGCATTATCTTCCACCGTATTCGAACCGCGTTTGCGGGTGCCAGCGATGGGACGGATTGTCACACGAT
This sequence comes from uncultured Micavibrio sp., assembly GCA_964624435.1. Taxonomy (GTDB): domain Bacteria; phylum Pseudomonadota; class Alphaproteobacteria; order Micavibrionales; family Micavibrionaceae; genus Micavibrio_A. The sequence continues at coordinate 7,828 of CAZUYV010000073.1, forward strand.
TATCGCGGACGCGGACGAGGATTTCGGGGGAGGATCCTACCAGCTGATACCCCCCGTAATTCATATAGAACAGAAACGGCGAAGGATTGGTCCGGCGCAGGGCGCGGTAAAGCGAGAGGCCCGGCAGATCGAATTTCATTTTAAAGGCGAGGCCGAGCACAACCTGAAAAATTTCCCCGGCGCGGATATATTCGATCGCCTTTTTGACCATCGCCACATAATCGGATTTAGAAAGGCTTTCTTCTGCCTTCGGATCACCGTCCAATTTCGTTTCATGGTGGAACGCGGTGGACGGGATTGGATTGGCCAGGCGATCTATCAGCGTTTCAAGTTTGCGAATGGCCGCATCGTAAATTTTCCGGGCGTCGCCGGATGTTTCCCGGATGGGTACGGCAAGGCACATACGGCTCTGCACATTATCAAACACGACCATTGCAGA
>CAZUYV010000074.1:0-8241 GCA_964624435.1 uncultured Micavibrio sp.
CACAGGTCGCGGCCATGGTTTGTGGTTTTGGCGATCAGGTTGCCTATAACGCCCTTGTGCGTGAATTGACGGGGCATGAGCTGGAAAAGAATGCGCAGTTTACCGACTGGTCGCGCCGCCCATTGTCCGCCAAGCAAATCCGTTACGCCTTAGATGACGTGGTTTACCTGCGCGATGTGTATGAAAAGCTGCATGAACGGCTTGTGTCCAAAGGCCGCGAAGGCTGGGTGTTTGAGGAAATGGAAATTCTCAATTCTCCCCGCACTTATCAAAACCCGCCGGAAGAATCGTGGAAACGGATCAAAATCCGTTCCGATCGTTCCGATGTTTTGGGCGTGTTACAGGCCCTCGCCGCATGGCGCGAAGAAGAAGCCGTGCGCCGCGATGTTCCGCGCCAGCGTATCGTGAAGGATGAAACACTGGCCGATGTCGCGATGTACAAAGCGCGCGATGAAGAATCCTTGTTGCAGATACGCAGTCTGCCCAGCGATATCGCCAAGGGCAAAGTCGGTAAACAGCTCGCGGAAATTGTTGGTAAGGCCCTCGATGCCCCGCGCGATACATGGCCAAAGGTCGAGCGCAAGGAACCCTTCCCCAAAAATGCACAAGGCACGCTTGAAATGCTGAAAATGCTGCTCAGAATCAATTGCGGTGAAGAAGACGTGGCGGCGAAGGTTGTTGCCGATTCCGATGATCTTGAAAAACTCGCCGTGGAAGACAAGCCCGATGTCCCTGCCCTGCATGGCTGGCGCTATGAATTGTTTGGCAAAGATGCGCTGGCGCTCAAGGCCGGAAAGATCGGCCTCTCGCTCCATAAGGGCCGCATCCAGAAAACAAATCTCTAAATACAAAAATCCCGGCTGCGCGCCGGGATTTTAATTTCATTACGCTGACTTCTTCATCAGACCTTCGGATGTATTTTCATCCGGCGCCCAGAGCCATGCCGCGCCGCGCACACCCGATGAATCGCCATGACGTGGTGGTTTCAATTGCGTGTGGACAGTGTCGGAGAACACGTACTTGGCCCAGATTTTGGGAATATCGGTGTAAAGCGAATTCACGTTGCTCATCCCGCCGCCCAGAACAATCACATCAGGATCGAGGATATTGATGACAACAGACAATGCACGGGCCAGACGGTCGGTGTAGCGATCCAGCGCCGCCTTGGCTTTTGGCTCGCCCTTCGCTGCGTTGGCAATAACATCGTGCGTGGACATTTCTTCGCCTGTTACGCGGTGATAGTCATTCTTGAAACCTGTGCCGGAAATCCAGAGTTCGTTGCATCCGGCCTTACCGCAATAGCAATCAGGGCCGGGATATTCGTTCCAGGATTTATCGTTGGTAAAGAATTCTACACCGCTGCGTGGTTCCGGCACTTCGCCGCCAAACCCATGCGGCGGTACGCCATCTGGAACATACGCGCGTGGATAGGCCAATGTGTTGTGGCCCCATTCGCCGCCAATACCATTCACACCGCCAACAGGCTTGCCGTTGACGACAACACCGCCGCCGCAACCCGTGCCGATAATGACTCCGAACACAACATCTGCGCCGACAGCTGCGCCATCGGTTGCTTCGGACACGGCAAAGCAGTTGGCATCGTTTTGAATGCGAACTTCACGGCCCAGCATAGTTTCAAGATCTTTCTTCATCGGTTTGCCATTCATCCATGTGGCATTGGCATTTTTCACAAGGCCAGTGTCTTTGGAAATGGTACCGGGGATTCCCATACCGACTGTGCCCTTGGTGCCGAGTTCTGCTTCAGCCTCAAGCACCAATGTTTTGAAACCTTCCATGGTTTTGCTGTAATCGTCACGTGCGGTTGGAATACGCTTGCGGTAAATCTCTTTTCCGTTGGTGGCATCGAGACCGATGATTTCAGTTTTCGTACCGCCGAAATCCATACCGAAGCGAATATTAGCTTGACCCATGATTATCTCCGTAATTTTTGAATAGAACTGTCTTAACGATTTTCGCAAAAATTTCAATTGGCATTTATCCCGCGCCGCAAAGCCCGGGAATTAGCCCTTATCCCGCCGCCTTTACCGGGATATAGCTGACTTTCCAATCTGGATCGGTAACACGGGCTTTCTCGGCAATCTGCGCCTCAACCCTCCAATATAACAGCGCCGATTGATAATGCAGCTCGCTGGTCAGGGGGATGGTCGCCCGCCCTTCCTTCTGGTTGCGGATCTGGTCAATAAAGCGGTTATTATCGGCTTCGCGGGTGATCCCGGTCTGCGTTTCAATCACGGTCACGGGCGCATCCGATGTGTTGATCATGCAATGGATCGATCCTTTGGGCAGGATGATGGACCAATGCCCCTCCTCTTTCTTCACGATCGCTGGATCATGGATGGCTTCACGTCCATCGGTAATGTCAAACACGCCGGCGTCAGATACTTCATAAAGCCTGCCATCCGCAATCAGGGTAAGCACGCCATCCGTTACCAGCCATTCTTCCTGCCGCCCCTCGTGGCTTTGCAGCGACAGCATATTGTTTGGCTTCACGATGATCTTCTTCACGCAAAGATCAATGCCATTCTCATGCTTGAACGATAGAACCTCGTTACTCCCCCAATCTTTTTTGACGATGACGCCAAAATCATACCCGTCCTTGCCGCCCAGTTCCTTACGCTCGCATTCAAGCAGGAACGAAGCGGCATCTTTATAGGCGGCTGAATCTGACGGCTCTTGCCCATCGTTAACCAGATGGAACGCCCGGCTGAATTTCTGCCGCTTTTCGATTTCCGCCATGTTTTCGGGATTCGAAAAATCGTAATGGGGGTTCCATTGCGGGTTGTAAATTGGGATCATTTTTTGAAATATCCTTATGCTGAGCGCCGCTTTCCGGGCGTTAATCTTTCTTACTCATAAAGATTTGTGAAAACCTGTCAAAAATTTCTTTGAATTAGGGGCGACGCAGAGTATAAATACTGCCAGAAAGATTTCCATATTATTTTGCAGTGCACCAAAAACTGCAGTAATCCGGGAATTTTGTGGTGGTGTTTAAACATAGAGGGAATTAACGATGACGCAAGTCCAAGCCCTTCTGTTCGATGTGGACGGAACGATTGCTCTCAATGCTGAAGAAATTCACAAAAACTGCGTGAAGCAGACTCTTGCAGAAAACTATGCCAGACAAAGTATAGATTTCGATGAACAAGAATTCGAAAGAATCTGGAAGAAAAATCTCGGCGGTGGCATCAAGCCTTTTTTCGCCGATTTTCTTAAAGAGCACGGAGATCTTCGCACAACACCCAAAAATTCAATTTTTAAAATTGATCAAAAATTGCGATTGGAACAGGCCGCAATTCTTGAAAAAGAGTATCTCGGCAATTATCTAAGCTCACAAGAAGTTCTTAAATTACGCGAAGGCGTCACAAAGATGCTGGAACTTTCGAAAACACTCGGAATTCCTGTCTTTGCTATTTCCAACGCAACACAAGTAGTTTTGGAACATACTTTGACCCGTGTGCTTGAAGTCACCGGTTACGGTATGGATGACTTTAAAGAAGTTGCAGGCCAGGACAAAATCAAACAGCAGAAGGATCCTGAAGGAAAGTTCTACCAAGTAAAACCTTATGGCGGTTCCTACATGTATATCTGCCACAAATATGGTTTAGATCCTGCACATTGCTGGGGATTTGAAGATTCTTTCAAAGGTTATCTCTCCTTGGATCATGCCGGGGTTGGGACTCGTTTCTGGTGTCAGAATGAAGGTAATGATTCTTTTGACAAACAAGCAGCTGACTTCTTTAACAATCCCAAAGAAGAGTTCAACCAAGTGGCCGCAGGCTATCAAGTTAGAAAGCCAACCTTCACAACAGAGGGCGATATTACCGAGTATGCCGATATGATGCTTGAAGTGGCTGGAAGAGCCGTCGAGCATCATCTAGAAGAGCAAAACTCTTCTATTGGTGGCGCACCGGCATCTAACAAGAAGATCGTTCACGAACCAAGCTTCATGTAAGCTTTAAATTACTGAATAATTTCTTTGATCAGCGGGACAGAAATGGCCCGCTTTTCTATGAGTGCTTTTTGATCGGCAGCATTGACGAGTGCGCGGACCGCCTCGAACGAACGTTCAGTGTGTGACAGGATATAACGCACCACATCTTCCCCCACCCTAATTTGACGATCATTGAAGAGCTTCACGATAATCGCGCCAAGCAGAACATCATCCGGTTCGCGGATAGCAACACTGGGCGCGGCACGAAGGCGACTGGCAAGATCCGGCACCGTAAAGGCGCGGCGGATCGGTGGCTCTTGCAAGGTAATCAACAGCGTGCGCTTTTCTTCCTTAAAAAGGTTATAGAGATGGAACAGCCCCTTCTCCCTCTCGATATTGCCAATCACAGAATCGCCATCCTCGATAATCAGGTGCTTTGACACTTCGGCAAGCGTGCGCACAGAGGCATCATTCAAATTGACGGGGTTGATGGCTTCGGCCTCGCAGCGCTCTTTCCACACGGCCGCCAGATGGCTTTTACCGCTGGCGATGGGACCATACAAAATAAGTACGGGGGCTGGCCACTCCGGCCAAAGATCAATCCACGCCACCGCATCCTGATTGCTCGGCGCGATCAGGAAATCATCACGGCCCATCGCCGTGCGATGACCAAGATCAAGCGGAATCTGCGGATGCGGATTGCTCATTCCTTATCGTCCTCAAGCAGTGTCTCATCGAGAATGATAGTGGGTTCTTCCGGCGCCTTTTGATAGAGCGGGCTAGCCTTGTAACGGTCGATGGCAAATCCCGCCAGGACGCCAATTACGGCGGCAACGGGCACGGCGAGCAACATGCCGACAATACCAAGCAGGCTTCCGCCCGCGAGCAACGCGAACATGATCCAGAGTGGATGAAGCCCGACGCTATCACCCACCAGTTTGGGGGTCAGAAAATTACCTTCGATAAACTGTCCAGCCATGAAAATCGCGGCGATGATACCGACATAGACCATATCGCCAGTCTGAAACCACGCCACGGCGATCCCAACGATAAGGCCGAGCGTTGACCCCACGAGCGGGATGATAGAGAACAAGCCCGCGCCTAGCCCAATCAGGAAACCGTAATTCAGGCCCGCAATGGTGAGCGCCAGCGCGTAGATGATCGCAAGGAGAAATGCCACCGTGATCTGCCCGCGGATAAAGCCGGACAATTTACGGTCAATTTTTTTCAGGATATCGCGGATCACTTTTTCATGCTGCCTTGGATAAAGACTTTCGACCCATTTCACAATTCTGGGCCATTCATTCATCATGAAATAGGCCACAAGAGGCATCAGCACAAGGGTTGTAAAGAAACCCACGACCGCGGCGCCGCCCGAAGCGATCCCCGCCGCAATACCACCGGTTACACCGACGATCTTCCCTGCATTCTCACTGATGTTGGTATTGATCTGTTCAAGATAATCCTCGCCAACACGGTCCTGTATCCACGCCATATAAGGGCGGACAAAATCCATGATGTTCTGGATGTAATTGGGGATCTGTTCGATCAGCATCTGCAGCTGGCGGAAAGCCATGGGGCCGAGCGTGACGAAAACAAGAATAAGGAACAGGAAGAACAGCGAGAGGATGATCAGGGAGATCACCCAGCGCGGTAGGCTTTTTTCCTTGGCGAACTTGCTGACGATGGGATTGAGCAAATACGCAATCGCGATGCCAAGAATAAAGGGCGTCAGGATATTGTTGAAGATCCAGATAAAACCGATGAACAACGCGAATGTTCCGGCCCAGAAGGATGCTTTGGTCGCGGTGGTCATCGGCATAATGTTACCTGTAATTTGTATAAGGCTGTTGTTGATAGGGATGCGGCATTGCGGGTTGTTGCGGCGTCACCGTGTTCATGTAAATTTCCACGGGCCCATTGGCGGATGTCGCGCGCATCAGGATACCATTGCCCTGCAGGGATGATTGCATCTGGTTGATGTTACCGGCAAAGCGCACATCGATCAGCGATTCACGCGGCTTCAATGCCTTCACCAGAACGCCCTGCACTCCCGGCGTGCGGTCCAATGCCGCCTTCAAGCGCACCCATTCCTGCACCGATGTAAACCGCGCATAGACGGGGTATGTCGTTGATGGTCCCAGCGTCTGGCGCGTATAAGGAATAGGTGCGGCAAGGCGCGGCTCTGGTTGGGCAGCAGGTACCTGTGTTGGATACGGGTTATTGGGGGAATAGGCCGCATTGGCTTTCCAGTCCGCGCGCAACATTGATTTGATCTTCATCGCGGCGCGGGTGAAAAGCGCTGGATCAGTTTCATTGGGCAAACGATCGAAGGTAACTTTCTGTACCTGCTCTGGTCCGTTGAAACCGTGCTTGTAGATAGTGACCGCCAGACGCTGGCCTGTCGGCGCGGTTTCGTTCGCGGCCAGTAACAACACAACATCATCGGCATTATACCGTGTCGCCATCGCCTGCATCTGCATCGGATCATATCCCATGACATCGTCATCGCTGACCTGCGCGACATCATTCGCATCACCCAGCGGTACGACTGTTGGCTGCATCATCGACTTGTCAATAGGGAGATTGCGCCACGCGTTCATCCACGGATTTCCATCACTCCATAAAACTGTCTGCGCCACGACCTGATAAAATGGCAGGACAAGAATTGGTTTTTTAATTTCATCGGAATAGGCGCGGCCCTGTGATGCCATCTGAGATTTCATCGCGTTGGGTCGGAAGCGAACAGTGAAAATTCCTTTGTACCGAACACGCGATAATTGCTCGCTCGTCACTTCAAGATCCTGTACCAAGGAAGAAACAGTGAGCGGGTCCGGCATCTGGAATGTTTTCAATTCTTCAGGGCCGAGCAAGCGTTCCGCCAGCACCTGATAGGCTTTAACCTGCGCTTCTTCCATCGCCTTTTCACGTGCCATAACGGCGTTTTTGGCGGTGACATCGACTTCCACACCTTCAACGGTATAGACAGGGTTCGGCTGGGCCTGAGGCATGCCCATAAAACCAAGGAAAACCGCCGCAAAAAGCAGACAAAAAACTGTACGCGCGGGTCCGTATTGCTTATAGATAGGGGCGGCCATAGACATATCCTTATTGGAAAGTATGGCAATTTTATAACGCGAAAGGCCCAAGAAACCAAATGAAACAAAGCGCCTATAAAGATGCCGGTGTGGATATAGATGCTGGCGAGGAGTTGGTCAGCCGGATCAAGCCTGCGGTCAAGCGCACCATGCGGCCTGGCACTATGGGCGGGCTGGGCGGTTTCGGGGCGATGTTTGACCCCAAGGCGGCAGGTTATAAAGACCCTATCCTTGTTTCCAGCACCGATGGCGTGGGCACCAAGATCAAGATTGCGATTGAGAGCGGTAAGCATGCCCATATCGGCATCGACCTCGTCGCCATGTGTGTGAATGACCTGATCGTTCAGGGCGCAGAGCCCCTGTTTTTCCTCGATTACTTCGCGACCGGCAAGCTTGATGTCGATACCGCGCAAACCGTGATTGATGGCATTGCCAAAGGCTGTGAAGAGGCCGGATGCGCACTGATCGGTGGTGAAACCGCCGAAATGCCTGGTATGTATGCCGCGGATGATTACGACCTTGCGGGCTTTACTGTTGGCGCCGTTGAACGTGACCAGATTTTAACGGGCGAAACCATCAAACCGGGTGATGTTGTTCTGGGCCTGTCCTCAAGCGGCGTTCATTCCAATGGTTATTCGCTGGTCCGCAAACTGATGAACAACACGCAAGGCTACGGCTATGACACCCCTGCCCCCTTCGAAGCAGGGAAAACCATGGGCGATGTATTGCTTACCCCCACCAGAATTTATGTCAAACCACTGTTAAAAGCCCTCAAACTCGGCGGTATCAAGGGCATGGCCCATATCACGGGCGGCGGTCTGACCGAAAATATCCCGCGCGTTTTGCCGGACGGAACAGCGGTTCAACTTGACGCTAGATCATGGCCCCGCCCCGGCATTTTCGGATGGCTCGCGCAAGCTGGCAATCTTGAAGCCGCTGATATGGCCCGCACGCTCAACTGCGGTATCGGCATGGTTGTGATTGTCGATGCTGAATCGGTCCCTCTGATCGCCAAAAGCCTGATTGAAGATGGCGAAAGCGTCCATACGATCGGTGAAGTTGTGGCGCATGAAGGCGATTCCCCGCGCGTCATCATCGACAATATCGGCGCGCTAACAGCCTCTTGAAATTGCCGGAAAATCTGATTGAATAGACCAACAACGACGACCAGTTAGGAAAAGCCATGGGCCA
>CAZUYV010000075.1:0-8228 GCA_964624435.1 uncultured Micavibrio sp.
TTTTGCTTTACTGACATAGTCTCGGTTCGCTGCAGAATATCGACGAGGCCAAGCTCAACATTCATCGGCGTGCGCAATTCATGGCTCATATTGGCGAGGAATTCAGTCTTGGCCCGGTTGGCGCTTTCGGCATTGTCGCGTTCCTGCTGCAACTGGCCGGAATAGGATTGCATCGCCTTTAAAACCTTGGCGAGCTTGACGATCTCTTCGGGGGAATGATGAAAAGCCGGGATTTTTGCATTCTCGCCATGCGCTGTTTTGTAAAGACTATCCACCATCAGATCGAGCGGGCGGACCACCCGGAAAATCATTACGCGCCAGAGATAGATGCTCACCGATAACGCTAGCAGGAACAGAACAATTCCCATACCAATGGACCAGCGTGCCTCGCTCTGCACCTGCTTACGATAATCGGACCCAATTTTCATGACGAATTCATTCATCGCATAGATTGAATCGACGGCTTCCGAAGCCGTATCGAGCCAGGCTTCCACGGTCATATTATAATTGGGCTTGACCTGCAGAACTGGCTCCCCAACAGGCTGGAAAATAACTTTGATTTCATCGAAGGTTGAAAAATAATTATTCTCCGCACTCTCGATTATCGGCAGGGCTTGATCGCTCCAGTCACTCCCTGCCGCGGCAGAACGCATCATGTCCCACCCATAGCTGATCCGGCCGCGCCAAAGGGCCAGTTGTTCCTGCAATCCTTGGTCAGGATACTGGTTTTCAGCAATCAGCTTGGCCAGAACAGTGTATTCGCGGTTCGCATATTCCGTGACTTCGCCGACAATCGACGATAATTGCATCTGGCTCCATGCCGATGGGCTAAGCACCATCAACTGGCGCGAATAATCGGTTCGCAATTGCCGAACGCTGGTCACAAGAGATGTCGTTGCTACCACAATGTCATTAGCGGTCTCATTCGCCCTGATGATGGGGTCTATAGCAATGGCCTGTTTCTTCTTGGGGACTGGTTTAACCGGCTGGGCAAGATAACGGTCAACCTTGGACCGCATTTCCAACAGCTTTTTATAATCATCCTCAACCTTGCTCATACTCAACGTGATGTTGGGAATTTGCTTGGCGCGGATTTCATCAAGAGCGGCATGAACGTCCCTGTCCACATCGCTACGGCTATTTGCCAGTTTATCGTTATATTCCTGCCTGCTTTTATCGCCGACATAAATCACGGCCACTGACCAGCTTCGCTCTTGCGCCAGATGCTTCTGACCGGTGAAAAGCGGGTTCAGGATGTCGGCGCTTTCAATCAAGCTCTCGGCATTGCGGTAATTTTGAAAGGATGTAACAACGCTATAGCCGAGCATAAAGATGATCAGAAGATTTAGGATGCCAAGAACAACCTGTAGGGTGATACGGATAGAACTTCGTGTGGCCATAACGCTTTCCAAAAACCGCGGCAGACAGAGCCTTAAGAGACTGGCTTAGCAAAATATTCCACCGCTGTTAAGCACGGAATCTATTGACCTCAAAACCGCTTGTTCAGGTGCAAAACGAATGAAATTCCATTTGGTTCCGAAGTATTTTTTGGAAACTTGGCTTTTTCAAAAAATTTTTAACTTTTTCAGAAAAAAGTCCACATTTTCCAGGCTATTATTCATATTGAAGCAAAGAGGAAAAACGACTAGATTGCCCTCATTACAGCCGTAAATTTTTATAAGATATAGTTTAATGTCCTTTACTGAACTATCCGATAAGCCTGAATTTTACAATGGCCTTCGCCTATACTGCGACCGTGTAGCCCTTATTCATGGATCCCGCACAATCACCTACGCCGAGTTGGATGCGATGGTGGAGGATTTCGCCCAGAATTTTTTATCACATCGTGAGCTTGTGTTTCTGGAATCGCATAATGAACCGCAATCGATCGCTGCCTATCTTGCCTGTCTGCGGTATGGCCACCCTGTTTTTCTCTTTGGAAAAGAAGACGGTGCAAAAACAGACAGTCTGATTGCGCATTACAACCCAGATCGAATTGTACGTTATGCCAACGGCAAAATCGTACAAACGATTACTCCGCAGCCTCCGCGCGCATTTGCCGATAAACTGCGGGTGTTACTTTCTACCTCTGGTTCCACCGGCACCGCCAAGTTTGTCAAACTTTCGGCCCACAATATTGATTCTAACGCCCGTTCGATTGTCGAGTATTTGAATATCGGCAGTGACGACCGCGCCATAACTAGTCTGAAATTCAATTACTCCTTTGGTATGTCGGTGATCAATTCGCATCTTGCTGCCGGCGCCGCGATTATCCTCACTGATAAATCCGTCGTCGAGCCGGAATTTTGGCAATTGGCGCGTGATCATCAAGTAACGAGCCTGTCCGGTGTCCCCTATACTTTTGAACTGTTACAGGGGCTGGGTGGTGATTGGTACACGCTTCCTTCCCTGCGATATCTTGCACAGGCTGGCGGTCGCCTACCCGCATCACTGGTGACGCAGTTTGCAACCCTTGGCGGCACATACGGCTGGAATCTTTTTGTGATGTATGGCCAGACGGAAGCAAGCCCCCGCATGGCGTACCTGCCGCCAGCCCTCGCGTCGACATATCCTGATCATATCGGCGTTGCCATTCCTGGCGGCCAGTTCTCCTTGATCGATGAGAATGGCCAATTGATTGACTCAGTGGATGGGGATGGGCATCTTGCCTATAGCGGTCCGAATGTCATGATGGGTTATGCGCAGAAACCATCCGACCTTGCGAATGATGAAACACCACCAGTCCTTATGACTGGTGATATCGCCCGCAGAAACTCCGAAGGGCTCTATAAAATTGTAGGACGAAGCGCGCGCTTCCTCAAACCCTTTGGCGTTCGTATCAATCTCGATGATGTGGAACGCGATGTTCTCCACATTCTTCCCGATGCCGTTTGTACCGGGACGGATGAACGGATTGTGATCGCGACGGCGGATGCCAGTTCAGATGCGCTTGACGACGCTATACGGCTTGCCTCTGAACGATATAATCTTCCCAACCATGTTTTTCAGGGCTTAACACTGCAGCAGATCCCGCGATTTGAAAGCGGGAAAGTCGATTACCAGACCATCCTGCGCCATCTCCCGGCAATGGGGGGCACGCATCATGCGGCTGGCGATCCTTCTCTGATCAATGCCGGATTTTTTAAAATCATCTTCTCGCGGCAGTATGCAAAGCAGGTCATCCACGAAGCAGCCCGGCTTATCGGGATTGGGCAGGGTGGCTGGGACAGTATTGAAAATATTTTCAGAATGTTCATCAAGAGACCTAATATTAACAGCGCTACAACATTCCGCGATGCAGGTGGCGATTCCCTAACCTATCTGCAGGTGTCTATGGCGCTGGAAGAATATCTGGGCAATCTTCCTGAAGGCTGGGACCGTATGACGATTGAGGAACTAGAGGGGTTCAGGTATGAAACTGCCATCTAGTGCTGGAATCGACACTGAGATCATCCTGCGCTGCCTTGCCATCGCGGCGGTCGTTTTTAACCATTCTCACATGACCGTTGCTGGTCCCGGTGAATTTGGCTTTGGCGGTGGGATGGCATTCCTGATGCTCTTATCAGGTTACAATCTCGCGCGCTTTGGCCTGCACAACAGCTCCGCGTCTGATTTCAAAAAATCCTGCCTGAACCTTGCCGCACGGATTGCCTTACCAACGCTTGCTATTATCATTCTTTCTATCCCTATCAATAAAGGCGCGGAACCACTGTATTTTTTGTTTATCAGCAATTGGTGGTCAGCCAAACATCCGGCCATTCTTCACATCTGGTATCCAGAAGTCATTGTGCAGTTAATGCTTTTCTTCTGGTTGTTCTTTAGTGTTAAGCCAGTTGCTAATCTGTTTCTGAAATACCCACTTCTGTCCACAGTGATACTTTTTATTGTGGCCGTGATTCTGCGATGGGCCATGCCGTACATCTGGAATCCGCCAGAACTCAAAGGCAGGTTGCCGCAAATTCATCTCTGGAATTTTGTTCTTGGCATGCTGATATTTTTTGTACTACATCGCGATAAAGCCCATAATCTATTATCTATTGGGCTTATTCTAACTCTTACGCTCGCCGGGACTTTGGTAGCTTACAGTCCCTATAAAATGGATTTCTGGTGGCTGATCATCGCAACGATGCTCTGGCTTATCTTTCCTCGCGTTAAAATATGGACGGGTCTCGCGCGTGCCTTTCAGGTGGTTGGGCAATCCGCCTTTACCATCTTCCTGCTTCATGCCGGATTTCTTTTTATATATCGGCATATCTTTGTGCATCAGCAATTGCTTGGTCCAATTCAGCTACCGCCATGGCCAGTCTTGCAATTCATTTTCGCCTTTACGGGAAGCATCGCTGCATGGATTGTCCTGACATCCTTCACCCGCGCTTATAGGGTTATTAAGGGCGGCAATTAGCTATTTTCTGTTACAAAAATAGAATGCAAGCCCGTTTTAGGGTCTGTTGGCTTTACGAGTTTTCATCATAGAGATTTTGACGCTTGTAATCTTGCCCTCAAAACTTTATTAAAAGAGCATTATTTAACGTAATTACAACGGAAGTGAGCATCATGGCCTTGGTTAGCGTGATTATCCCTGCTTATAATTCTGCCGAAACCTTACAGGAAACTGTGGAATCGGCGCTTTCCCAAACGTACAAGGACCTAGAAATTATCATCGTCGATGATGGGTCCAATGACGGTACGTTGGCGATTGCACAGAAGTTGGCGGCCAATCATCCCAATATTATTGTGCTCTCTCAAAAAAATGCCGGGGTGGCCGCGGCGCGCAATACCGCCATCGCAGCAAGCCGCGGACATTATATTGCTCCGCTGGATGCCGATGATCTATGGCATCCATTGCGCATTGAAATGCATGTAAAGGCCATAGAAGAAGCTGGCGGCAATACTGCCGTTGCCTATTCCCCCTTTCTTATCATGAAGAAGGATGGGCGCGTTGTTGGGCGGTCGCATGTTTTTCTTCATTCGGGAAATGTTTTCGAAACACAAATCCGCCGCAACCTTGTCGGGAACGGTAGCGGTTTTCTGGCAACCAAAGCTGCTGTTGTCGAAGCGGGGGGATATTCTTCCGATTTACAGCATAAGGGAGCACAGGGATGCGAGGATCTGCTGATCCAGTTGGAATTGGCCAAACGATACGATTATGTCAGCGTGCCCTATTACCTGATCGGATACCGGATTTATGAAGGGAATATGTCCTCCAATATCCCCCGGATGTTGAGGTCCCACCTGCTGGTTTATTCGTATTTTGAAGGAATTTGCCCCGAGCAACGTGAGCTTTTGCGCCGGATCCGGATTGGTAAATTGGCGGAATTGGTCGTGTATTTGGCCAAAAAGGAGGGAATTGGCCATATTGATCAGGCCCTTCTCTCATATTTATCTAATATAAATGACTGGTTGTATTTTTATTGCAAGATTTTGCAAGTTGCAGTAATGAAAATTAAGAATAAAATATGGAAAAACGCACAGGCTGTCAGATTTGCCCTAAAGCGTAAAAAGGAAAAGGTTTACTTTTCGAGTATTACCCAGCGTCCTCCCGCAACATGGGAGAATGTTAAGACCTATTTTTAAGGGGCATTAAAATGAAAAAAATTATAGTTGCCGGGGGAGCGGGTTTTATCGGCTCCCACCTCGTTGATCGTCTGATCGCACGGAATGATGTTGAGAAGGTTGTTGTTGTTGACAATCTCTGGACAGGCGAAATTAACAACCTCGCTCATATTAAAGATGAGCGCCTTAAGGTTGAGATCTGCGACATTGAAAAATTCCAGACCGATATGAAGTTTGATGAGGTGTATCACCTTGCCTCTCCTGCGGCGCCACAGGCTTATGCGTCAAATCCGGTCCGCACCATTTCTGCAAATGTTCTTGGCGCTTTTCGCTTGCGCGAATTGATGACACCTACCGGCCGTTTTTCCTATACCTCGACATCGGAAGTATATGGCGACCCTAAAGTCAGCCCGCAACCAGAAAGCTATCGTGGGTCTGTGGATTGCACGGGTCCGCGTTCTTCTTATGATGAAGGCAAGCGCTGCACAGAGGCGTTTCTGTTCGAATGCCAGAGACTTTATAACATGGATATCCGTGTAACGCGGCTGTTTAACGTCTATGGAACCCGAACAAAAGTTGATGATGGCCGTGCTGTTTCCAATTTTGTAACACAGGCGCTTCAAGGTATGCCGATTACCATTTATGGAGATGGCCAGCAGTCACGTAGCTGGGGCTATGTCTCCGATATCGTCGATGGGCTGGAACGCTTCTTCTGGCGTGATGATCATGGCTATCGCGGGCCCCTGAATATCGGGAACAACCGTGAAATATCTGTCATCGATGTCGCAAAATATATCGTTGAACTGGTGCCGGGCACGACTCTGACATTCCTGCCCCCCGCTCCGCAGGATCCAACCAACCGTTGCCCTGACCTGACGATTGCCAATAAGGTTCTGCCCGGCTGGCAGTGCCAGGTTCCTTATGAAGAAGGCGTCAAACGCACCATGGAATGGTTTGCTCAAACCATGAATATAGAGAAGACTTCTGTAGCGGCATAACAACATGCGGGCGCTACAGGCGCCCGTTTTTGGATTAGAATCAGTAATGGCTATGAAAACCAGACGCATCCCCCTGATTTCGCATTTCATGGAAGACATGAAGGCAGCGTTCCTGCTTTGGCCTTATTTCCGCGATCTCAAGCCCTTCCTGTTTGTCTCGATCATTCTTGGTCTTGTTTCCACGGCGATTGAGACAGTGGCGGTCGGGCTGATAACGCTCTTCCTGCTGCGGGCCGTGCGCCCCGATATGGCCATGCCGGACAACCCGGTCGTCACGCGCTTTATAACGGCTATTGAAAGCATGACAGGAAACAATCCGTACTGGATTTGGGGCTTGATCATCGGGATCATTCTTTTGAAATCGGTAATTATAGGATCCTATAATTACCTGACGGCCTTTCTAACAAACCAGATCCATCATAAATTAAGGGAAGCCTTATTTTATAAATACATGATGCTGAACTACCGTGAACTGGCGCGCATGGATCACGGCGCCATGGCCCATACATTACAGATTGAATCATGGTATGCCGTAGAAGTTGTCAAAGCATTATCCAGCATCCTTATCTCGCTCTGCGCCGTGTTCGTTTACATTGGCGTCATTTTCTTCCTGTTTTCTGCAGAGCTCGCCATTGTCGCTATAGCGTTGGGCGCGGCGATAAAGCCGGCTCTTTCCCTGCTTAAGCAACCGTTGCGGAAGAAGAGCTTTGAAGCGACGCGTGTTCATGAAGAAATGTCATCACGCATGTTAACCCGTATGCAGGGCTTAAAAACAATCCGCGCGCATGGCCTCGAAGGACACGAAAAGAAAACCTTTTCGGATGTATCGGAAAAGGTGGCAAAGGTTTTCACGCGTATTTCAATTGTTGATGTGTATCTTCGCCCGGCCAACGACATCGGAATCATCGCCTGCATCGCCATTCTGATCTGGTACTCCGCCTATATCGGCAATCCTGTCACGGTAACGGCCACGGTCATTGTGCTTTTGTACAAGCTGCGCCCCTATATCCTAGGGGTGGAAAATGCCTTGACGATAATCATTCGTTCGCAAGGGCCTTTGCAAGCCATTTTAAAACAACTTTCGATCCCAAGCCTTCGCCCCGATCCTGTTGATGCCATCTCGCCGCAGAGCGATTGGCAGGAGCTTCGTTTTGACCATGTTTATTTCGGTTACGATAAAGCCACCCCTATTCTCGAAGATGTCAGCTTCTCTCTGCGTCGCGGTGACATTCTCGCTGTAAGGGGATCAAGTGGGGCTGGCAAATCAACATTGGTCAATCTTGTTTTAAAACTGGTTGATCCGGTATCCGGCACGATCATGCTCAATGAAGAGCCTTTTGAAAAAATAGCCCGCGTTCCGTGGCTTTCCATGCTGGCTGCCGCCGGACAGGATTTTGACCTTCTCGATGGAACCTTGCGTGAAAATCTCAGCTTTGGCCGCGCCATAACCGATGATGAAATTATTAAGGCGCTCAAGCTGGCCGAGATTTATGAGTTTGTAGAAGGCCTGCCGGACGGACTCGATACCAAAACCGGTGATCGCGGCATTCGCCTGTCGGGCGGGCAGCGTCAGCGGATCATTCTGGCCCGCGCTCTTGCCGCGCATCCTCAACTCCTCATCCTGGATGAGGCTACCAGTGCTGTCAGCATCGATGTCGAAGCAAAAATACATCGGAA
>CAZUYV010000076.1:0-8158 GCA_964624435.1 uncultured Micavibrio sp.
AAAAAAGAAATCATCACGATGGCCGCGCCCGAGGCCGATCCGACCAAACTCGTCGGCACATACGTGAAGCCGGAAGACTGGAATGATCTGATCTCTGATCCCGATGTCACCGTGCTCGACACACGCAACGATTATGAAACCAAGATCGGCATTTTCAAAAACGCCATAGACCCGGATATCGAAACCTTCACGCAGTTCAAGGATTTCGTGGCTGAAAAGCTTGATCCGAAAAAGAACAAGAAGGTCGCGATGTTCTGCACCGGCGGTATCCGCTGTGAAAAGGCATCATCCTATATGCTCGCGCACGGGTTTGAAGAAGTCTATCACCTGCAGGGCGGCATTCTGAAATATCTCGAAACCATTCCGGCCGACAAATCGATGTGGGAAGGCGAGTGTTTTGTGTTCGATCGCCGCGTTGCCGTTGGCCATGGTCTTGAAGAAGGCAATCACGATATCTGCTATGGTTGCCGCCTGCCCCTCTCCCAAGACGACATGGCCGCCGCCGCGTATGAAAAAGGTGTGTCCTGCCCGCACTGCATCGATGACCTCAACGAAGACAAAATCCGCATGCTGCGCGAACGTCATCGCCAGTTCGTTCAGGCCGCCGCCCGCGCCTGAAATTCCTTTATAAACAATCGCTTCTCCGAATATTATTGACGTAATCAACAACCCTGATAAGTTTTTTCTCATAAAAAGAAAATAAGGGTGTGAGTATGGATAATTTCAATCAGGCCGCCATGAAAGAGCGGCCCACTCTGGTTCTAAGTGAAGAAAAACAAAGGCTAGTGTCGTATCGTTTGAATCCACACGATGCATCAATTGCCGCTGCCTATGGCGCGCTTCTGTCAGATAAGAAGAAATATGCTGAAGCTGGAACAATTCTCATGACGGCCCTGCACTCCCATCCCGATAACGCCGAAGTGCTGAAAGCACTCTCAGAACATTTCATGCATGTGAAAAATTTTCATGCGGCGAAAACCTGCCTGAACAAGGCCGAAAACAAACCTTATCATCACAAAGAATGGCATAGCATTGCCGATCGCGCAGCCTCCATTGCCAAGCGGGAACAAGCCAATGCGGCCAAACCTTCAATCGAGATGATGTAAGAAATGCCGATCAGCCCCAATTTCAGATTCTTTGCCGATAATGCCCGCGGTTACATTGAAGAGGCGAAAATATTACGGGAAGAGAAGGAATATGATCGCGCCAATGATGTAATACTGGCTGGATTGGAACAATATCCAAAGAACCCCTACCTTCTTTATGACAGAGGGCTTCACCTCAAGTCCAAATGGATGGATGACGAAGCTTTTGCCTGTTTAAAGGACGCTCATGAAATCTTGCCCAGTCATACCAATATGGCTATCAATTACGCAGACCTCTTGCATAAACATGGCAACACGGGTGAGGCTGAAGCCATTCTTGTGAGAGCATTTGCAACTACAAAAAGCCACTTTAATAAGTGGATGATGAAATCAACCCTGATTGCATTGGGCCATCTCTATCAAACCAGTGAAAGATACCAGTTCGCCGCAAGTTGCTTCGGACATGCTTGCATACTGGACCCCACTGACTGGAAGGTTAAGCGCCGATATAATGAAATCGTCAAAGATTACGGCTTCCATTCCAGCAAGGAAAAATGGACCGAGTTTAAAAATTATATGGACAATATTTTAAAAGAGTTAGGCCCAGCGCCAGATCCTCCGAGATACGGCCCTGAACACAGTATGGATTAAAACTTCGTGCGTTTCCCACTGGTATTCTTGAAATGCCCGCCTTCGCTGAAACGGTTCATCTCTGTGCGCATGCCTTCGAATTTTTCCGGCGCATCTTCACAATAATAATTCTTGAAACCTGACTGACGCGCCATTTGCGATTGGCCGGGGCGGCCCGCATTCTTTTCTTCCACTTGGAAACGGTATGTGCCTTTTTCTTCGATGTCCTTGGCTTGCGACATATCGATGTCGATGACGGTGTGGCTTTTGCTCTTGCCGTATTCGCGCACGACAAGACGTTTTTGCCCGTGATGCGGCGCGGCCTTAATTTCGGCAACCCTGGCAATCACTTCGGCCTTTGCGCCGCCAGTATCGCCATCATATCCTCCTGAAAATCCCATCTCGCACCTCTATAGTTCTATTGTACGGGTTTGCGGGATGCAGATGCAAAAAACCGGCCTCAAAGGGCCGGCTTTGCTTGTATATTAGGGTTTTTGCTCGATCCCGGGCGGCGGTACTTCCTTGCCGTCCTTCATTAATCTTTGGTGATAACCACCTTTTCCATGGCGTTTTTTTCCCTCCAGACCATCGAGCGCACGCTTGGCAAATTTCTCGCGGTCGGGTTGCGGCAGGTCAGACAGCGCCTGCCCCATTACAGCGGCACGCTCGCGTGAAATCTTGTCGCGGATATCCAGCATCTTGTCGACTTCGCGGTCATAGGCTTTCTTGTCAAACTCATCGGCCGTGATGATATCTTCCACCACCGGGCGCTGCGCGCGGATCTGCTCGTAATACGGTTTTACCTTCTCGCGTCCTTCCTGGAAGGTGCGGGCGACAAAATGACGCGCTTCCGGCGACATATCGCCGGCAATCGGCACATCATCCCGGCAGAAGCGGTAAAACAACCCCGCCCCGACCGCCAGGAACAATATATTGGCGATCAGCGACAGCGTGAAAATAATACGGATACGCTTGCTCATAACCATCCTCCTTCATTGATATCAAGGAAGGACGACCAGTCCTGTCCCAGGGGTGCGAGGCCATCACCGGCCTGAAATCCGACCACAAGGCCGATCAATATGCTCATCGCCACCACGACAGATGGGTGCGGCAGCGCAAAGAGCGAGCCAATCTCGGCCCAGATATTGCGCGGCACCTGCTTTTCGGCAATACCGGAAATCGCCGCGTGAATGATACGCTCGGCAAGGTTCGATGGCGCGCGTGGCGGCGCTGCCCTCATGCTCAGCAATCTGTTTATCTCATCCTGTTGTTCCATAGCGTTCCCCTTTCGAAAAATGGGCGTTTCTGTGTGTCATATATTCTTTCAACCCGGCCTTGGCACGCATCAGCAGCGATTCCAGCGCCTTGACCTTAACCCCCATAGCCTCTGCCGCATCGGCATTGGAGAGCCCTTCGTAAAAACATAAATTGAGCGCCGTCGCCTGGCGTTCGGGGAGCGAAGCAATTGCGGCTTCCAGTCTTACCTGCTCCTCATTCATCATCGTCTGCGCTTCCGGCGACGCGGCTTTGTCGGCCATATATTCCAATGCCGTATCACCGGCATCGCGTTTGTTCTTACGCAAGGCATCGATGTTCATGTTGATAAGGATGCGATAAAACCACGTGGTGAATTTCGCGCCCTTGTCATCCTTCCACAAACTTGGCTTCTGCCATATCTTTGTGAACGCCTCCTGAACCATATCCTCGGCCTGCGTCCCGTTGTTACACAGACGATAGGCCGAGGCATAAAACCGGTCGGTATGACGGCGAACGAGTATGGAGAAAGCCTGATGACTGCCCTGTTGTATAAGGGCCATCAGGCTTTCATCGCTGTCATCGATGGAGGCCAGTTGGGCCATCCCGTTCGTCCGTTTCTACCGTTGGTTATTCAGCGGCCGGTGGAACAACGTCTTTTTTACCGGCTTCATGCGCGGCTTTACGTTCTTCCCATTTCTTCTTCATGGCTTCGCGATGCGTCTGGCCTTCTTCTTTGGTCACTTTGCCATCTTTGTTGGCATCGATCTCAGCGAATTTCTTCTCGGCACGCGCCTGCGAGTTGGCGGTAAATTCTTCTTTGGAAATTACGCCATCGCCATCTTTGTCGGCTTCTTTGAACATATCGCCGCGGTGATGTTTGCCATCTTTTGGCACGCCTTCTTCAGCCAATGCAGGCAAAGCCTGAAGAGCGAAAACAGCAGCGGTCAGCATCAATATCTTTTTCATGGTTGGTCCTTTGTTGAGTGTTGGGGTATTTGGTCAGTTCCAATACAAAAGTAATACGAAGGGTTCCTAAAAACCCTTCGCTTATAAAAACATGAGGCTGAGCTTAGACGATTTAGCTGGCAGGGCCAATATCAACTACGAGACGGGCTGGATCCTTG
Source organism: uncultured Micavibrio sp. (assembly GCA_964624435.1). GTDB lineage: Bacteria > Pseudomonadota > Alphaproteobacteria > Micavibrionales > Micavibrionaceae > Micavibrio_A. Next base: position 4,097 of record CAZUYV010000076.1, read on the forward strand.
CCTTGAGCCTTAAGATACTCAGTTGAAAGGATTTTTGCGTCTTTCTTAAGCTGGACAGCGAGATTGGACCCACCCTTGGCCCCTTCTTGAACGCTCCAGCCCGTAATAAAGGCGGACGATTTCGGTGCGCCGGATTTGTCCCCGGCCCAGCTTGCGCCCGGCATATCGACCAGAAGCAGTTTTTCGGCATTGTCGAGGTCATAGCTGACCTCAGGTTTTGTCTTCCCTGTCAGATCGATCACAAGGCGGGTTTTGCTGCCATGCTCACCGATGCGGACGCCCTTGACGGTTTCCGTTGCGGCAACACTGGTTGTGGTCGTTGTCGTCGTGGTGGTCCCGGCCATGGCTTCCATCACTTCGGGTGATGGCGTCACAACTTCGGTTGTTTTTGTTTCAACGATCTTTGTTTCTTTTGGCGGCACAGAAACAGATCCCGGGACTGGCGCATGTTTTGTCACAACTGTCGTTTCTGTTGTTTTCGTGGCTGCGGCCCCCTTTGGCACAACGCCGCCCTGATCTTCGATTTCATCGAGTAAGGTTTGAATGCGTTCATTCGTCGTGTTCAGGCTGGCAAAGGCCGGCATGATGCGGTCGTAATCTGTGCGGAGCGATCCAACGGCATGTTCCAGTTTTGCCATGCGCTCTTCTATCGTGCTGTTGCCCGTTGTCGGCGGCAAGGTGGCGACACTGTTCACCATCGGTGGAGTGGCGAGCGATTCCGGCATGCTGGTTGTTGTCGTCGTGACGGTTGTCATCGGCGTCAATGTATCGTTTTCAGTCAGCGTGCTTTCCGTGGTCGTGATCGGCGGGATTGGCGCTGATGCCTTCGTGGACTCAATGCCTTTGGCTTGACCACCGGAACAGGCCGTCAGGGCAACAAGGGAGATAGAAACCAGTAAACCTGAAATAACGGTCGCGCGCATAGTGGCTGTCCTTCGCGTAAAAATGAGGAATCTCAATTGGTTCAGGATAAAAGCAGGCCTTTTTCAGTCAAGCCGCATACGAACTTATACGGCTCTTATACACAGCTTATCCCCGGCTTTTGCCCGATTTCATCCGGAAATAACGAACGGCGAAGGTATAGCCGCGGGGGTGAATAATCAGGATGGTGTGCACCATGAACAGTAGCAGCCACACCCCAAACATGATGACGGGCGGCACATGGTTGAACTGGCCCATAAAGCCGATGAGGGCGGTCAGCGAATAAAGCCCGAGCATGATCCATGTCGTATCAGCGGGAGACATCCCGGCATCGATAAAACGGTGGTGAAGATGGCGACGGTCGGCATTGAACGGGTGGAGACCGCGCAACGATCGTGCGACAAACAGGCCGAACGCATCCATGACCGGCAGCGCGATCAGCCAGATGGTGGTAGAGGGCTGGAGCAGCATTGTCGGTGGCTGCGAAAGCCGAATAGAAAACCAGCCGATCAAAAGGCCAAGGCAGAGCGCGCCGGAATCGCCGAGGAACACTGTGGCCTTCTTACGCCATGGTCCGCGCAGGTTGAAGAACAGGAAAGCCAACAGCGCGCCGAGTAAAATCGAGAGCGCCTCAATCCCCGGCGCATATCCGTTTATGGAACACGCCACCAAAAGCCAGACAACAACCAGCGTGCAAAACCCACCGGCAAGCCCATCCACCCCGTCAATCATGTTGATGGCATTCATCAAAAGGACAATGGCCAGAACGGTAAACGCCTCGGCCGCAAAGCCAAGATAGAGGAACACTTCCCCGGTGCCGAAAAGATTGCCGAGCGTGATAATCTGCCCATGGCCGAAGATCACGACAAAACAGCAGGTCCAAAGCATGATAAGAAATTTAACGGCCGGGTTGATGGGGCGCACATCATCAATCGCGCCCATGGTGAGCAGAGTCATCAGGCCTGCCAACAGGGGCCATGGCACGATTTCATCAACGCCGGCGAATGATGACACAAGGATGAAGACAGGCAGTATGACAAGGCCGCCAATCGGCGGCACGGGGACGTCATGTTTCTTGCGTCCACCCGGCTTGTCGGCAAATCCGTACTTCAGGGCCAGATGACGACCGCCCCAAAGAAGGAGCACGGCAACCACAAAAGTGATAATGGGGAAAAATGCGGGCACGGGCGGCGGCGATCCTGCGAGAAAATGAATGGTACCCCCTATGTACCGCGCCAGCGCAAAAGGTTCAATTTATTTCGTATCTGAAGGAAGAAAGAACAGGCGGATCAGTTGAATATCCAGCCGTCCAGCGTTTCAAACATGGTATTGACATTATCGCCGAACGCGAACACGGCAACGAGCAGCATAATCGATATGCCGGCGACCATAAGACCGTACTCAATGGCCGTTGCGCCGTTTTCTTCGCGCGACCATCTATCCAGAAATTTAAACATGGCTAAATATCCGTTCCAGTACCTATTCTACCACCAAGAAGGATCAGGACGAAGAGTTTTTACGCGCTTGGCGCTGGGCAAAACGTTCGGGCGACAAGGCATTAAGAGTTGATTTACCAAGACAACGCACTCCGCCCCGCAGATAATCGGCCATCACGTGCGCGGCCATAAGGCTCGAGGCAATTCCATGCGATCCATGGGCCGTGGTGATCAACGCACCGTTATAGAGGCCGATAATCGGAAACCTGTCTTGCGATGACGTACGCAATGCGGCGCGGCCGCCTGTTATTTCCATCTCGCCGATGGCGGGAATGGATGTTTTCAGGTTTTCGAGAATGGCATCGTGGTCTTCCTGCACGACGTCGGTATGGGTCAGCCATTTCTGGAAGGTGGAACCTACAACATGCATGCCATCGCGCGGCGCGGAAATATAGCCGCCATAGGAAATGTTGGTTTTGAGCTTGGCGCTCTGCACATTCGCCTTGGCATAGGATATCTGCCCGCGCACCGTATGGATGGGCAAATCAAAGTGATCTACCATCGCAGGCCCTTGCGCATAAATCGCTGTGCCGCTTATATCTGGCGCGCCTTTCCTGATTTCGACACTATCGGCATAATAGGCGCAAAGCTTGGCAGGATTAATCTGCGCAGAATCGGGCAAATACAATGCCCCCTGTCCCAACTCTACCCCGGCAATCGCGGATGCTTCACTGGCATCAACAAGCTGCATATGGTCCGCATGCCATTTCCAGTTTTCAATCGTCCGCGAAAACCGGGTTTGTTTATCCTCATCGGTGATGAGATGCAGCGTGCCGCAACGGTCATAGTCCGCCACGCCTTCGAATGTGCGCACTGTCTGTGCAAACGCCGCCGTATAAAAATCGGACTCTGCACTCCGAAACGCGGTGAAACGCGGATTAATAGTGCCAACAGAATTCCCCGACGCGCCGGACGCCAATCCATTCGGGTCATATAAATCCGGCTTGAAACCATACTGGAGCAGAACATGCGCACAGGCAGTGCCCGCGAGCCCTGCCCCCAAAATCGTGACCTCTTTCGCACCGGAAGAAAATGTTTCGGAAGCTTGTCCCTGATAAACACCCGCCATCATGTCGCGCTTGCGCCCAAACCCGCGTTGTTTCTCAACCGAAAATCCAGCCGTCTGCAATCCACGCTTCACAAACCCCGCTGCCGTGAAGGTTGCGAACGTGGTCCCCGGATGCGACAGCCGTGACATTTCACCGAATACTTTATCGGTCCACATATCTGGGTTTTTGGCTGGCGTGAATCCATCGAGGAACCATGCATCGACAGAACCCTCAATCTCCGGGAACGCATCATTCGCATCGTCAAAAATCAAGGTCAGCGCCACGCGGTTATCAAACACCATGCGGTGGAATCCGGGAACACGGATCGGGTATTGTGCCAACATCTTTGATAAATATGGCTCCAGCCGGTCTGCCCAGGGCGACAGCCCGGTCCGAATCTCCGCTGCGCTTAAGGGGAATTTCTCTACACTGACAAAATCAAGGAAAGCGCCGGGGTTGGCGGTTCTTTCGAACGCTTCCCACGCCAGCAGGAAATTAAGCCCCGTGCCAAAACCGGTTTCGCCGATGGTAAAGCGTTCCCGGCCTTGCCATTGGAGCGGCAGGTTGTTACCGTTCAGGAATACATGGAGCGTTTC
>CAZUYV010000077.1:0-2038 GCA_964624435.1 uncultured Micavibrio sp.
TGGGAAGATATAAGGAGTTACCCCTATCCTTGCAACTTTTATTGGTCATCGCCGGAACTTTTTGACGACTACGGTCATTTGCGGTATGGACAAGTGTAACTATTTTATATAAGTTTAGTCTAATATTATTATAAAGCGGGGGCTTTTGGCCCACCAACCCGCGAAAGACATAGACATGAAAAGCAAAAAAAATTCCGACGACTTGTTGTTCTACCCCGAAGATAAAGTAGCTGTTTTTATTGATGGATCAAACCTTTACGCCGCCGCCAGAAGCCTCGATTTCGATATCGATTACCGCCGCCTGTTAGCATGGTCTGCCTCGGCCGGCCGTCTGGTCCGGGCATTTTATTACACCGCGATGATGGAAGATGCCGATTATTCGCCGATCCGCCCCCTCGTCGATTGGCTGGATTATAACGGCTATACGATGGTCACAAAACCGACCAAGGAATTCGTCGATGCGCAGGGCCGCCGCAAGATCAAGGGCAACATGGATATCGAGATTGCCGTCGATATGATGGAAATGTCAGACAAGGTTGACCACATCATCCTGTTTTCCGGCGATGGTGATTTCCGCAGATTGATCGAAGCCGTGCAGCGCAAGGGCGTGCGGGTAACGGTCGTCAGCTCTATCCAGACCAACCCCCCAATGGTGGCCGATGAATTACGCCGTCAGGCGGACTTCTTCCTGGAACTGGATACGCTGCGCGATGAGATTGGGCGCGATGGTGGCGGCATTACCGCCGGCAGCGATGAGCCCAGCAGCAAGGTCGAACGGATCAATTAGACCACGGCTTTATTCAGCCGCGATCTGTATCTCCGCCGCATTGGAATTGGCCGCCGACGATTTATTGTCATTGGTGCGTATTTCCGACAGGAACGATGCAACCTGACCTTTCAGATCAGCAGAAAGACGTGACAGTTCGCCCGCAGCATTTAGAACCGTCTGTGATGCCTCACCTGTCTGCTTGGCATTTTCCTGTACCGTCACGATATTGAGCGAAACCTGCTGCGTACCCGTCGAAGCCTCGGCAACGTTGCGACCAATTTCACTGGTGGCCGCGTTCTGTTCCTCCACAGCCGCCGTTACCGATGATGTTGCATGATCGATATTGCGTACATTGTTGATGACTTTGTCCATCGCGCTCACGCTCGAATTAATCGCCGTCTGGATACGGGTAACGCGTTCATCAATTTCAACAGTCTTTTGTGCTGTTTCACTCGCCAGTTTTTTAACCTCATCCGCGACAACGGCAAAACCCTTACCGGCTTCCCCTGCCCGTGCGGCTTCGATCGTTGCATTCAGCGCAAGCAGATTGGTCTGGTCGGCAATATCCTTGATGGAGCTGACGACTTCACCAATCGACAACGCCATGTCCTGAAGATTACGTACTTCGATGCTAGTGGTTTCAGCCTCCGTCGCGGCACTGGTGGACATGGTTGCGACCGTGTTGATTTGCTGGGCGATTTCCTGCGAGCTTGCGGCCAGTTCTTCGGTGGCCGAAGCAACAGTCTGAACATTAGCATCGGCCTCAGAGGCAGCGGCAGCAACCGCGCTGCTAATCTCTGATGTACGTTGCGAGGCGGAGTTCATGCTGGAGGCGGTCCGTTGCATTTCTTCGGCCGCGTTGGTCAGGGACTGGATAATGCCGGATGTGCGTTCATCAAAATCATCGGCCAGACGATTCATCGCCGCCATTTTTTCTGTTTCCGCCCGTTCCTTGGCCTTGGCGCTCTCAGCTTCCATGCGTTCAATTTCCAGCGCATTTTCTTTAAAAACCTGTACCGCATTGGCCATGCCGCCAATTTCATCCTTGCGCTGCAGACCTGGAATTTCAGTGGCCAGATTGCCATCGGCCAGATTGCGCATTGCCGTGGACAAACGGTTTTGCGACTGGAACACAGCCTTGCGGGCATAGAGCGGAATAAAGGCCACAATCATAAAAATAAAAGTGGAGAGGCCGTAGGCAACCAACAGCAACTCCCCAGAACCGGCCTTCTCACTCTCCGACCAAGCGATCAGTTTGTCGGAAAGACC
>CAZUYV010000077.1:2138-8120 GCA_964624435.1 uncultured Micavibrio sp.
ACATCAAGAGACCCAACCGTTTTCGTCAAAAGCTCTTTAATCTCCACAGGAAGTTGGCGCTGCTCCATTTTACCGAGCTGTTCCTTGAATCCCGCTGCGTGATCGGCAAAGTTCGTTTCAGATTCCTTGAGGCTGGCCGCATCACCCACCGCGCCGGCGTAAGAAGCCTGATACACATCGCCACGAATGGCGTCATGCATCATATCGGCCTCCATCATATCGCGCACAATAACCGCGAATTCATTCTGCTTGGCTACATCCGCCTTCATATCTTCTGATATGTTGTAGTTCATCAAACCACCCCCCAGAACCGCCAGTGCGGCAAGGCAGCCAAGAATTGTAAAACGGGTCTGGAGATTGGAAAAATTCATGGCAATTCTTTCTTTAACCAATAAGGGATCCGGCCCAATCAGGCCCGGCAAAAATTTGAAATTTGGGAGAAACTCAGAAAAACTTAAACGTTATATTAGCTGTTTTTTGAACGCAGGTACAGAAGGTGCAGAAAAAAACCGGGTGCGTGGCCCGGTTTTCGTAAAGAGGATCGCTTCCTAGTTTTTGCGGGGCAGACGCATTTCTTCCTTGAAGGATTTTCCTTCAGAAGAAGGGGCCGCCTGCGTGTTATTTTCAGCAGAAGCCTCTGCACCGGCGGCAGGTTCAATTTTCGTTGGATCGGAAGGCTGTTCATTCGCGGCTGTTGTCTGTTCGGTCTGCGTATCCGATTTGCCGGACTGATAGCTTTTCGTACCCTTGGTCACAGCCATGGCTGGCGTAGCAACAAGCAGGGCCAGAGCAGCAATCGCAGCGGTTTTAATAATAGATGTCATAGGTGGAACCTTTCACTGGTGAAGAATGAGGTGGTTATAGGACAAATCCCCCTCAACTGCAAATATTATTATGGCAATGTCTTGGTGACAGTGGCGATAATCCGGCTGTCGCAGCCATCGGCACATTCGCTTGGTTCATCGAGGTTGGTATCGATATATTTCAACGATACATCAAATCCTTCGATGTTGGCCGAAAGACCAATCCCGTAATCCATGTAGCTTTCTTCCGTGATGCCGAACCTGACCTCATTGCTGATGGACTGGTGGCCGACATTGACATTCAGGGCCGTGTCGAACGGCAGGAATGGCAGCGGAACATCCACATACCCCGCCGTGTAAAGTGCATCACCCGAGCCAGCAAAATAGTTTGGCGAGTAGTTGGCCGCAATAGAAACGGCAGCAACATCGAAGTCATAACCTGCGGCAGCCGCAAATTCAAAGAAGTCGTAATCGAGCGAGGCATCGGCGCCGGGATAGCCGTAATAAATACCGCCAAGGTCATAGGTGAAGCCGCCGATTTCACCGGAATAACCGGCATAGATATCGGTTTCAACCGAGGCCTGCGTGAACTCAACACTGGAGGCCCACACGCCCGCATAGAAACCACTGTCATGCGACCAGTCGATGGAACCTTGCAGGGCAGGACCTTCGTTGCTCTGAGCGATACCGCGGAAAGAATATTCCGATGTAAAACCAACCGTCGTGGAGAAGTCTCCGGGGATAATATCTTGGTCATCGGCCAGAGCCGGTGTTGCGAAGCTGAGGGCAGCAACGCTGAGAAGAAGAAGTTTTTTCATGAAAAGGGCCTTTGGAAATGATTTGCGCTGATGCGAATCGTACAGCAAGTCGCAACCTGTGCGCAGAGTCGCCAGAGTCCGCGATTCAAATTATCAACAGAATGATTAAACGGCACTGTCCGAGGGTTTGGTTTTAAGGCGCTTGGTCATGAGCTTGTTCAGGGCATGAATATAAGCCCTTGCTGAAGCAACCAGCGTGTCGGCATCCGTCCCCTGCCCATTCACGGTCTTGCCGTCTTCTTCAAGGCGGACAGTGACTTCCGCCTGCGCATCGGTTCCACCGGTAATGGCGTGGACCTGATACAATTTCAGCACAGCATTCTCATGCGGGATGATGTCTCGGATGGCCTTGAAGATGGCATCGACCGGGCCGTTGCCTTCCACCCGGACGGATTTGGTGTCGCCATTGACGGTGAGCTCCAGTTCCGCCACTTGCGGACCTTTCGATCCTGCCTGTACCTGAAGCGAGAGGAAACGGATGGCATCACCTTCCGCCCCGACTTCATCTTCGATCAGCGCGATCAGATCGTCATCAAACACCTGTTTCTTTTTATCGGCGAGATCCTTGAAGCGTTTGAACAGATCGTTGAGTGCATTGTCACCGAGTTCATAACCCAATTCTTCCACGCGGGATTTCAACGCATGGCGACCCGAATGTTTACCGAGCACGAGTTCAGAGCGTGTCAGCCCCACCGATTCCGGCGTCATGATTTCGTATGTGGAAGCGTTCTTTAAAACACCGTCCTGATGGATACCTGATTCATGCGCGAAAGCATTGGCGCCCACGATGGCCTTGTTCGGCTGGACGTTAAATCCGATGGTGGCGGCCAGCGTGCGCGAAGCCTTCATGATCATCGTTGTATCGACACCGCATTGATAGGGCATGCGGTCGGCGCGGGTGTGAAGAGCCATAACGACTTCTTCCAGCGCGGCGTTCCCGGCACGTTCACCAATGCCGTTGATCGTGCATTCAATCTGGCGAGCACCGGCAGCAACACCGGCGAGGGAGTTGGCGACGGCAAGGCCAAGATCGTTGTGACAGTGCACGGAGAGCACGGCCTTGTCGATGTTGGGTACCTTGTTACGCAGATAGGTAATCATCTCCCCAAACTCATCCGGCACAGCGTAACCGACTGTGTCTGGAATGTTGATCGTAGTTGCACCGGATTTGATCGCGGTTTCGACGGCCTTGCAGAGGAAATCCCAGTCGGAACGCGTGGCATCCATCGCCGACCATTCAATATTATCGGTATATTTCCCAGCGCGCGTGACGGATTTTACGATGGAATCCAAAACCTGTTCTTCATCCATCTGCAACTGGTAGCGCATATGTTGCGGCGATGTGGAAATGAATGTGTGGATGCGTCTATTGGCAGCAGGGGCCAGCGCCTCCCCCGCCACATCAATATCGCGTTCAATCGCGCGGGACAGGCCGCACACGGTTGCGCGTTTGATAACCTTCGCGATTTCGTTCACGGCTTCGAAGTCGCCTTGGGACGCGATCGGGAATCCCGCCTCGATCACATCAACGCCCATGTCATCGAGAAGGCGCGCCATGCGCAGCTTTTCTTCGAGATTCATCGAGCAGCCCGGTGATTGTTCGCCATCACGCAAGGTCGTGTCAAAAATTATGATGCGGTCTTTGTCGGAAGTCGTTTGTGTCGTGGCCATGATGGAGGCGTCCTTTAAATCAAATTGCGATGATGTCTAGATTTTGATTTTCCCCTGAACGCAGGTGCCAATTCGCACCTCATACCCGGTCAGGGGGTCATAAGGAGGAGGGCCAGTAGAAGCAGCGAATGGGATTTTTGGTCGCTCATCCCATTACTAAAGGAAAAAACGCACCCGGTGTCAATGGTTAAAGCTTGCGGGCCTCATCCACCAGCATGATGGGAATGCCGTCCTTGATGGGATAGGCAAGGCCGGCCTGATCGGAAATCAGTTCCTGTTTCGCGGCATCATAGCGCAACGGCACCTTGGTCAAAGGGCAGACGAGGATTTCGAGCAATTTTGGATCGAGGATATTGGCCATAGCGTTTTTATAGCGCGAGGCAGGTTTTAAATCAATGGGCGCAGCCGCATTCGCCGCGGATTGCCATCTCTAAGAGAGTCATAAAGAGCTGGGCCCGTTCCTTGCAGCATTCGGCCTCCAGTAGCGCCTGTTTTTCCTTGGCCTCCATCGGGCAGATCATGGCGAGCGAGGTCATCAGTTTTTCATCCGATGCCCCCTCGACCGCATCCCAGCTACAGGTCAGGCCCTGCATCTGGAAGTAATCTTTTAGCAATGCGTTAAGGCGCGTGCGGTCAACACCCAGCGTGCCCAGCGGTTCCATGTCATGGTGGTAATCGTTCCACATAGGGATCACGCGGCGGAACCCGTTTTTCTGATCGAGTTCCTGCGCGATCTTAAAGCGGCAGATACCGGAGAGAACGATTTCATACCGCCCATCGGTGGTTTCGTTATAGCTGACGATCCGTCCGGCGCAGCCTATATCATAAAGAGTGCCATCATCTTTTGTCTGCAACATGCCAATCAGGCGATGTGTTGACATGGCCTCATCCACCATCGCCACATAACGCGGTTCAAAGATATTGAGGGGCAGCATTCCGCGCGGCAAAAGAAGTACGCCTTCCAGCGGAAAAACGGGAAGCGTTTCCGGCAGGGTTTCATACTTCTTTGCAAAGGCGTAAACGGTCATGATGATATCAATATAGGCGAAATTTCTTAAGAAAACAGGATACGGGAAAGTTTCTTTCGCCCATCCACCGACAAGGGGTCAGCAAAGCCTAAGGCCTCGAAATAACGCAGCAATTCCTTACGGGCCGCCTCCTCGTTCCAGGTCCGGTCACGCCGGATCAGTTCCAGAAGGTTGTCAATCGCCCCGGCCTTGTCACCACTGGCGAACTGGGCCTGAGCCAGATCAAACCGGGCCTGATAATCATCGGGGGAAGACGCCACCGTCTTCAAAAGCGGGGCCAGCCCCTTTGCGGCTTCCTTGGATTTGAGAGCGATATCGAGCGCTGTTTTCGATTGCGCAAAGGCCGGATTCTTGGCGATCAGTTCCGGTGCCTCTGTCACATAATGCTGCGCGTGTTCAATGGCCCCGGCACTGATCAATGCGCGGACCATGCCGTTATAAGCCTCGATATTGTTCGGGTCCTGTTGCAGGATCTGGATATAGGCTTCCTGCGCGAAACGTTCTTCGCCCATCGCCATACACTCCGCAGCCTTTTGCAACATCTCCGGAATATTAACCGCATCGGGTTTTGTAGAGCGGGAAAGTTTGATGAGCTGCGCAATCAGATTTTTGATTTCAGAGGCCGGGCGCGCGCCGGTGAATCCTGTTACGGCTTGCCCCTGAAAGAATGCCATCACGGTGGGCACGGATTGAATTTGCAATGCCCGCGCCAGTTGCGGCTGTTCATCAATATTCACCTTGGCGAGCAATACATCGCTGTTCGCGGCATTCACTTCAGCCTCTAAAATCGGCATCAATTGCTTGCATGGTCCGCACCATGGCGCCCAGAAATCAACAAGGATAGGCACCTGCATCGAGGCCTCGAGCACGCGGGATTGAAACTCCTCCGCCGTGATATCATAGCAATAGCCCATATCCTCCGCAGGCGGCGGTGTCGGGGCGGAAGATCCCAGTCCAAACAAACCCATCTTTATATATCCTTTTCATCAGGCGCAGCGGCGCCAAAGTCCACAATATGGGCCACATGGCCGCAATTTTCAATGAAGCGGATCAAATCCGCCGGTTTCACCCCGATGGTCATGGTGTTTAAAAGCGGGTGGTAATTCACAAGATCCGTTTCCATCATCGATTTATCGAGGCAGATTTTCACTTGGCCGCCCGTGTCATTGATGATCGAATACGGGCAGACCGACCCCGGCCGTACACCGAGATATTCCCACAGCCGTTCTGATGAACCAAAGGACAGGCGGTCCGAGCCGATCAGATCGGGTAATTTTTTGATGTCTACTTCGGTCGCATTTTGCAGGACCACGAGGAAATTGTTTTTCTTCTTGTCGCGCAGAAACAGATTGCGGCAATGGGTGCCCGGAATTTTTCCATCGACCTCTTCGCTTTCCGCCACCGTGAACACCGCGCGGTGATGATGAAGATCATAGGGAATGCCCAGCCCATCTAGCACCGCGAGAAGCTTTTGCGGCGTGGTCGGCAAATCGCTGCCTTGCGAATCGTCCCGTTGGGGTGCTGTTTCCATGTCTTTTTCTATGGCCAAAAAACCTTGTCATTGCAAGGGCTTCCCGTTTGGCCAAGCGGCAATTTGAAAACCGTCCGAAATTGTGGCATGATTGCCTTAATTAATAAGAATAAAATGTTACAGGGTTTAGG
>CAZUYV010000078.1:0-8119 GCA_964624435.1 uncultured Micavibrio sp.
AGTTCGCCGTCACCACGTTGACCTGAAATCCGGCATGTACAAAGGCCGTCAGGTTCTCGAAGCACGCGATTGACAAAAGATAAGTAAACTGCGAGTTTTCGGATAGTCTTTTAGATGAACCGGAAACTCGCAGTTTTTATTTAGCCCCTTCATGACATACACCCAGACAATTGCGCTCGACGCGATGGGCGGAGATCACGGACCAGATGTGATCGTGCCGGCCGCAGCGCATGCCCTGACAAAAATCCCGGGAACATCGTTCCTGTTTTTTGGTGACGAGTCCAAAATTGCGCCGGTCCTCAATAAACACCCTGAACTGAAATCCGTCAGCGCGATCATCCACACCGACAAGGCCATTCAAGGCAAAGACAAACCATCCAGCGCCATTCGCGCCAGCAAGGACACATCGATGCGCCTTGCGATCGAAGCGGTGAAAGAGGGCCGGGCCGATTCCATTATTTCTGCCGGGAACACAGGCGCGCTTATGGCGCTTTCGAAAATGATTTTGAAAACGCTGCCCGGGATCGAACGCCCAGCGATTGCCAGCGTGATGCCGACCATGCGTGGTGAAACCGTTGTGCTCGATCTTGGTGCAAACCTTGAATGCGATGCCGAGGTGCTGGCGCAGTTCGCGGTTCTTGGTTCTGTTTATGCCCGCGTGGTTAAGGGTATTCAGAACCCGACCGTTGGTCTCCTCAATGTGGGCACTGAAGACATGAAGGGCCATGAAGAAGTGCGCGGCGCGCATGCGATTCTTTCCAATGTCCAATTCCCGGGAAAATATCACGGCTTTATCGAAGGCAATGATATTACCAAGGGCACGGTCGATGTGGTCGTCACCGATGGGTTCACTGGCAATGTCGCGCTGAAGGTTACTGAAGGCACGGCGAAGTTTATTTCCGGGTTGGTCAAGGATGTGTTCAAAACATCTCCGCTAGCCGCCATTGGTTATTTCTTCGTTTATGGATCAATGAAAAAATTGAAGAATCGTCTAAACCCTTCCAAGTACAATGGCGGAATGTTTCTTGGCCTTGATGGTATTTCGGTCAAGAGCCATGGCAGCAGCGATGTCGAAGGAACGGAAAATGCGATCCTTGTCGCCGCCAACCTCGTTAAAGGCGGATTCAACAAACGCGTGTCGAAGGAAATCCACGATTTGATGACGCAAGAATCATTCACAGCGGCACTGGCGGCGCAAACAGCATGAGAATTCGCAAAGCCATTATTGCCGGAACGGGATCGTACTTACCCGAAAGAATCCTGACCAATGCCGAACTGGAAAAAATGGTCGACACCACCGATGAGTGGATATTCCAGCGCAGCGGCATCAAGGAACGCCATATTGCGGCAGAAGGCGAGTTCACATCTGATATGGCCATCAAGGCCGCGCGCAAGGCACTAGAGGCCGCGAACATCTCCGCCGACCAGATTGACGGGATCATCGTTGCAACCACTACGCCCGATACAACATTTCCGGCCGTGGCTGTCAAGGTGCAGGCGGCGCTCGGTATCGCGCCATGCCCGGCCTTTGATGTGCAGGCAGTATGCTCAGGCTTCGTTTATGCGTTCTCCACCGCCAATGCATTTATTCAAAGCCGCATGATGAACCGTGTGCTGGTGATCGGTGCGGAAAAAATGTCGTCCATCATCGACTGGAATGACCGCACCACCTGTGTCCTGTTCGCCGATGGCGCGGGTGCTGTTGTCCTCGAAGCGCATGACGTGGAAGAGGGCGAGGGGCTGGAAGCGCAGGGCGTGCATTCAACCCATCTGTACGCGAATGGCGAAGGCCGGGATCTCCTCTACACCGATGGCGGCACATCGACCACCGGCACAGCGGGCCATATCGTTATGCTCGGCAAGGAAGTGTTCAAACACGCGGTTCAGTATCTTTCAGAAATCGTTGCGGAAGTGCTGGCGCAAAACCAGATCAAGCCGGAACAGATCGACTGGCTGGTGCCGCATCAGGCCAATATCCGCATTATCGAATCGACCGCGAAAAAGCTCAATATGCCGATGGACCGTGTCGTCACGACCATTGAGCGGCATGGAAATACCTCTGCCGCATCGATCCCGCTGGCGCTCGATGAGGCCGTCCGGGATGGCCGAATCCGCAGGGGCCACATGATCCTGATTGAGGCCATGGGCGGCGGATTTACATGGGGCGCAGCCCTTATCCGCTATTAACCTTTTCCCGATTCCAATCAACTATTGACCCTTTGTTTTCAATAGGTTAGAATTAACCTATTCAAGATAGAAAGGGTACCCGATGAGCGAACGCACATTGACCAGAGCCGATTTGGCCGAGTCCGTCTATGAACAGGTTGGCCTGTCCCGTAATGAATCGTCCGACCTCGTCGAACAGGTCCTCGATGAAATCATGAACGCGCTAATTTCTGGGGACAACGTCAAGCTATCCTCGTTCGGTAGCTTCTCGATCCGCGAAAAAGGTGAAAGGATCGGACGTAACCCCAAAACGGGAGTTGAAGTTCCGATTACGCCACGCCGCGTTCTTGTGTTTAGAGCATCGCACGTTCTGAAAGACAGGATCGCAAAAGGGGCGTAAGTCCTTTTTAGAACCTGTTTATATTCGGAAGTGGTAAGAGATGTCCAACCTCGCTGTGCAAAATGCATCGTATGACGAAGAATCGTCCCCTAGAAAAGTAGATCAATCCAATCTCACTGGTCCGGCAGACCTGAAATCTGGCAAGAAGGCGCAAGGCGCTTTCCGCACGATCAGCGAAGTTGCCGATGACCTTGATGTTCAGCAACATGTGCTGCGTTTCTGGGAAACAAAATTTTCTCAAGTGAAGCCGTTGAAACGTGGTGGTGGTCGCCGTTACTACCGTCCGGAAGATGTCGCGCTTCTCAAACATATTCATTACCTGCTCTACACAGAAGGCTACACCATCAAGGGTGTTCAAAAACTTCTCAAAGGCCAGGGCAAAAACCAGATCGCCGCACAGGCAATGGCCGCCGAAGCACCGGAAGCCGCCGTTGCATCCAAGGTTCAGGCCGCGAATGCACAGGTTCAGCAACAAGCCGCGCAAGATGACAACGCCAATGTTTATAATCTGTCGGGCCGGCAACGCGACGCGCTGGAAACAATGCTTTCCGAACTCAAAGCACTCCGTGCTTTGTTCCCGCAGGAAGAAGCATCTGAAGGTCAGGCAGCTTAACGCTCGCAGCTCATTCAAATTTGAAAAACCCCTTCAGCAATGAAGGGGTTTTTGCTTATGGGAATCTGTGGAAAACTTATGCACTTATACACAGGGAGGGCGTTCTTGTTTTGATTCTTCGTTATCCACAGCTTTTCCACCTGTGGATAAGTCGTTCATTTGTCCACAATCCATAATGTCAAAACGGGAGCGAAAAAATGGGCCGATAAAAACTTTATCAGCCCACATTTTACACATCAAAAAAGATGCTTATTTCTTTTCGTGCTCTGCCAGCCATTTTTTCATGAAGGCGATTTCTTTTTCCTGCGCGGCGATGATGTCATCAGCGAGTTTTTGCAGTTCGGAATCCTTGCCTTTTTCCTTCAGCACCTTCGCCATATCAATGGCGCCCTGATGGTGCGGGATCATGCCACGCACAAAATCAGCGTCGGCGTCACCGGTTGGTTTCACCATCATGTCTTCGTGCATTTTTTTCATCGCGTCGGCGTAATAGTCTTCAACAGCGACAGCGGTCTTGTCGGCGGTCTGCTGTGTGGCGATGACGGCGTGATGGTGTTCCTGTGCCTGGGCCGGCGTGATGCCGATAATGCCGGTGGCCAGAAGGGCGAGAAGATCTTGCATAGGGATTCTCCTAAATATCAGACTCAGATCATAGACCCTGTTCCTGAGTCGCTCCAAGTGCGAAAGAGTTATTATCCCAAGTCCAAAGGTTAATCGCCGCTGAGCATGGCGAGGGCGGATTGTCGGTCGCCGGATTTGAGTTTGAGGAAGAGGGCGCGGGCCTTCTTGATATCCGAATCCGTGCCGGTTTCAGACGCGAGTTTGAGAGCGGTTGAAGTTTCATTGCCGGGGCCAATGATGAAATTCAACGCCTTGGCGAGTTTGCCCATGGTTTCGCGGTCTATGCCAGTATCGGTCATTATCGGGACGTCCTTTGAAAAATGCAGTATTTCAGGACTATAGAGGTTTTTCCTATCCCGGCCTATGGCAATTTAAGGTTTGATCTTTGATCTTAGATGCGCTATTTCCTCCCCTAAGTCGGGGTGTGGCGCAGCCTGGTAGCGCACTTGCATGGGGTGCAAGGGGTCGCAAGTTCGAATCTTGTCACCCCGACCATTAAGTCTTCCATCTTTGTTTTTTCACAGTGTTCCTCGTCGCTTGTGTACCTAAATGTACACGGCGCTTCTTCCCTTTCAAGTTATGGCAAAATAATTGTGCCGGATGAAGCGGAAGCAAGGCTTTCTCCGGGCTGTGCGGGCGTGTAAAATGACCGTCTGCGAACAGGATTCTTATGATCACCACCGAAATCGTTATTATTTTTGCCCTTCTGCTGGTCAATGCATTTTTTGCCATGTCGGAAATTGCGATTGTTTCGGCCAGCAAGCCATTGCTGCGTCAAGCCGCCAAGCAAGGCAACAAACGCGCCGAGGCTGCGCTGAAACTCGCCGATGATCCCGGTAAGTTTTTATCGACTGTACAGGTGGGCATCACACTGGTCGGGATTCTGGCCGGGGCCTATGGCGGCGCGACCATCGCCGAAAAAATAGCCCCGATGTTTGATGAGGTTGAATTTATCCAGCCGCATGGTGAAACCTTTGCTGTCGCCATCATCGTGACCTGCATCACCTATTTTTCCGTGGTGATTGGTGAGTTGGTGCCCAAGCAGTTCGCCATGCGTCATGCAGAGCGCATTGCCATGATCGTCGTGACGCCGATGGGCATTCTGTCGATGATCACCAGCCCGATTGTTTTTATACTGCAAATTTCCGCGAGCTTCCTGCTCAGCCTTCTCGGCGTCCACAAAGACAATGAAGAACAGATGACGGAAGAAGAGGTGAAAGCCATTCTGAGCGAGAGCGCCGAGACCGGGGTCATTGAAAAGAGCGAGCATGAAATGCTTCAACGCGTTATCCGTCTGGGCGACCGCGATATCAAATCCATCATGACGCACCGGCAGGATGTGGTGTTTATCGACCTGAATGCGGGCCTTGAAGAAATTCGCGATAAGATTCATGAGGCTGGACATTCCCGCTACCCCGTCATCGATGAGCGCCCGGACAATGTGATAGGGATCATTCAAGCCAAGGACATGCTGGATGAACTTTTGAACACCCACACGTTCAATATCCGATCGCACCTCAAAGAAATTTATGCGATGCCGGAAAATTCCACCTGTCTTGCCGCGCTCGAGCATTTCAAGAAGAGCAGCATTAACCTGATGATTATTGTTGATGAGTATGGCAGTACGCAGGGGATTGTAACACCGTCAGACCTTCTGGAGGCGATTGTCGGTGTCTTGCCGTCAAATTACGGTGAAGATCATGAGGCCATGATCGTCGAGCGGGATGATGGATCATGGCTGGTTGATGGCCGCACGCCGATTGAAGAGATCCATTTGTCGATTGGCCTGAATGAAATCAGCGCCGATGAGGATTACGACACCATTGCCGGGTTCGTCCTAGAATATCTTCGCAAGACCCCCAAAACCGCCGATGCGTTCGAAGTGTTTGGTCACCGGTTTGAAATCATGGATATGGATGGCCGTCGCATTGACAAGGTTCTGATCCAGAAGCTGGAAGCCAACGAAGGCGGCGAAGGGATTTAATCATTCTTCCTTGATCGTTTTCGAATAGGCCTTCACGAATGCATTGTGGAAGACGCCGCCGAGCGTAGCCCAGAAATCTGTGCCGGGATTGTCAATTTTTCCTTCCAGCTGAATTTGTGTTGCGAACTGGTCCTTCGGCTGGTTTTCAAAAATTTCAAGGACAACGGATACCAGGGATTCCCAAATCACGCCGATAGGGTTGGCATCTTTTTCCAGATCGACCAGAGAAATATTCGTCGCCAGCGGTTTGACGAAGCCGGATATATTGCCATCCTTCACCGTTAGATCGGAATAGATATCGAGTGTACCGGTTGTGAAGTCGATCCCGGCGGCAGTGCGGGCGTAATCGTTGAGCGCGGGAAGATTGATGGATTCGAGTTTTCCTTTCAGATCAAAATCAGGAATAGGGCGCAGGATATTCATACGGCCATCGAGTGCGAGCTTGCCTTTCCCAACCGATACGCCACGCGCGGTGATGGTCGAGGGCAGGGGATCATTTTTGTCATGAACATTGCGCAGGTTGGTGGCCTTGGCATTTAGATTGTAGATGGATAGATCTACCTTCTCCCGTTCCGAAAAGTCCTGATAGGTGATGGTGCCGTCTTCGATCTCTACCCAGTTGATGTCGAGTGGCATCAATTCTTCAATCGGTTTGGTCCAGTCGGTGGTGACACCGGTCTGTGTTGTCTGGCCGCTGCGCCCTACCGCGAAATTCACGACAGGTTTGGTCAACGTTACATCGCCCACAACGCGCCCTTCAAACAGCGCGCCCCATTGCAAGGAAAGGTCTGTGCGCGGAAAGGAAACGAAAGGAATGGGTACATCCTTTCCATCCTTATCAATCTTGAGGCCGTGAATGACGTAAGCACCGCGATAGAGCGCAAGGTCGATATCTTGCACCGATCCGCTATAGCCCGGAATATTATCGAGCGTTTTGTTAACGTAGTCCTTGACCCAATAGGGCGCGTATATTCGCGCGGCGACCAATGTGACGATCAGCAGGATCAGGACGCCAAAGCTAATATTGCGCCAGATATGCTTATGCGTCGCTTTATCGCCTTTTGGGCGGGAACGGTGAATTCCGTGGTCCGGCAGCGCTACATTCGTCATTTTTATCGCCTTTTTTTGATTGCCCCCTATAAGGTAACAAGCCGCCCGCCGAAAAGTTCGCACCCAAACGGTTGTTTTTATTCAAAAATGATCCCAAGGGCTTAGCTTGTGGTAATATAATACCCCATTGCTATCCTTCTGTTTTTATACGTTTTTCCCTTGACGAAGTGCGCCTATATCGCGCATAACACGGCCTGAATTAAAAACAGACCAAGGAAACAACATGAGCACTTATTCAGCAAAAGCGGCTGATATTCAGAAGGACTGGATCCTGATTGATGCCGAAGGCGTCATTCTTGGACGTCTGGCCTCCTATGTCGCCCTTCGCCTTCGCGGCAAGCACAAACCAACTTACACACCGCACATGGATGATGGCGATAACGTCATTGTTATCAATGCGGGTAAAGTCCGTCTGACAGGAAACAAAGCCAAGGGCGAACGTTTCTACTGGCACACTGGATGGATTGGCGGGATTAAATCCCTCACCATGGGTGAGATCCTCGAAGGCAAACACCCAGAGCGTCTGATCGAAAAAGCTGTTGAGCGTATGATCCCTGAAGGTCCTCTCGGACGTCAGGCGATGAAAAACCTCCGCGTCTACGCTGGCGCAGAGCACCCGCACACAGCGCAAAGTCCAAAGACAGTGGACGTTGCCGGCATGAACCCTAAGAATAAGAGAGCATAATCATGGCGAAAAAAGATGAAGCAGTAGTCGTTACAGATCTGCAAGACCTCGCATCCGCTGGCGCAGCCACTGAAGCCAAACAACGCGAACCTAAACTCGACAAGCTGGGCCGCGCATACGGCACAGGCCGTCGTAAAGAATCGGTTGCACGTGTTTGGTTGAAGCGTGGTAAGGGCGGCGTTGTTGTAAACGGCAAAAGCCAGGATGAATATTTTGGTCGCAAGACGCACCTTCTGGTGCTGAACCAGCCATTCCTGATCGCGAACCGCGTAGGCGAATTCGATGTTATGTGCACAGTTACCGGCGGCGGTTTGTCCGGTCAGGCTGGCGCCATCCGTCACGGTATTTCCCGTGCCCTGGAAAACTTCGAACCTGCACTTCGTGCCCCGCTGAAGAAAGCCGGCATGATGACCCGCGATGCGCGTCAGGTCGAACGTAAAAAAGTGGGCAAGCACAAAGCCCGTCGCTCCAAACAGTGGGCGAAGCGTTAATCAGTTACAACAGCGGGCCGAAAGGCCCGTTGTTTCTTTTCACGTATAT
>CAZUYV010000079.1:0-8114 GCA_964624435.1 uncultured Micavibrio sp.
ATTCCCAATCGGCGTCGGGACAAGGTATAACCCCGGCTTTAAGGAATTCGGCTGTGGCGAGGCCAGTTCTTTTTGTGTAGGATCAGATTTCATCACGTGTCATTTCAATAACTTAGAAGAGAGTATCAGGAGCATGTCCGTATTTCACCGCTTTTGTGCCGTTATCCCCCTTTTCCTGCTGCTCGGCCTGCTGGCGGGTTGTTCGGGGACGGGTTTGCCCTCTGGTCCATGGGAATCCACGTCGCAAAGCGACCAGACTTATAACACAGGCACCACTGCGGCTCCTGCGACCAATGCTGTTTTGCCAACCGCCGCTCAGGGCGGAACGAAGGTTGCGATCCTGCTTCCGCTTACCGGTCAGAACGCTGCTGTGGGGCAATCGATGCTTCAGGCGGCGCAGCTCGCCGTCTTCGATGTCGGCAATGACAATTTCGAATTGATCTCCAAAGACACGGGCGGCACACCGCAAGGCGCATCCGTTGCCGCCACGGCCGCCATCAATGAAGGGGCGCAGATTATCCTCGGCCCCCTTTTCGCTGAAGAAGTGCGCGCCGTGCGCACCGCGACTATGGGGCGCAACATCAACGTCCTTGCCTTCTCCACCGACTGGACATTGGCGGGCGGAAATATCTATGTCATGGGCTTCACGCCGTTCACGCAAGTGGAACGCATCGCCCAATATGCCGCTGGCAAGGGTTTGAAGAATGTCGCCATCGCTGCCCCCGCCGATACCTATGGGACAAGTGTTTCCAGCGCGTTTAAATCTGCCGCGCAGACATACGGCATAAATGCGGAAGGTGTTCTTTCAAATCCATCTTCCTATGATTCCGTTTTCCTTCCGGCGGGTGGGCAGGCTCTGGCCGCGCTATTACCACGCATCGCAAACCCTGCCGTACAGAAACTGGGGACGGGCCTGTGGGATGATCCACGCATCGCCGCCGATCCGAAAATGAACGGTGCTGTCTTTGCCGCGCCATCGCAGAATGCGCGCAGCGGATTTGAAAGCCGCTATCGCTCCACTTACAGCACATCGCCCGTGCGCATTGCCAGCCTAGCCTATGACGCCACCGCCCTTACGGCGGCGCTGATGAAAACAGGCTTCCATGAATCCGCGTTGAAAAACCCGGCGGGCTTTGCCGGCGTCGATGGCATCATGCGGTTTCAAGGAAGCGGGCTGATGGAACGCGGCATGGCGATCCATCAAATCAACAATGGCCGCGTTGTCGAAATTGAATCCGCACCGAAGGCGTTTAGATAGTATTCTCTAGCGGAATAATGTCGTAAGACACTTCCTCATAAGGATGTGCTTCTTTCATGGCTTTCACCACCTCTGGAAGGATGGTGCGTTCGACCTTCACTTCGATGCTGTCTTCGATGACTTCTTCAAACTTGCCTGGTTCACCCAGAAACGGTTTCGCACTCTCGCCGGACAAAAAACGCCCCGTGCCGCGCACGGTAAAAGAACAATGCGAATAATTGCCTATCTTACCAGCCCCCGCATTACCCAGCGCATCGCGTACCGCCTCCGTATGCGTTGTCGGAACATGGACGACCAGTTTGACAACATCGCTCAAAGACATATTACGCCGCCTTGCGGTCAAACCAGCGGCGCTTGGCTTCATCGACCCAGCGCATGATAACGTTCTTGGCAGGGTTTATAATATTGTTTGATGTCGCCGCCACAGCCTTCTGTGTTTGCTTGGCGGCCTTATGTGCAACCAGACGCTTTTCCATCGACTGGAATATTTTCTGCGGTACATTCACGCCCGATGCTTTTTCCAATCCCTTGAACCCGGGGAATGTGTTCGCTTCGCACACCGTGTAACCGCCACCTTGCAGGAACAGCAGATCAATCCCCCCGATCTGGATGTTGAGCGATGAGGATGTTTTGAGGGCGATATCAATCGATTCACGGTCGGCATCGAATTTATGCACCGATCCGCCGCCGGAATAGTTGGCTTTGAAATCACCTTCCTTGGCACGACGTTCCATCGATGCAATCACTTGTCCATCGACGACGAACAGGCGCAGATCGCGCCCCTTCGAGGCCGCGACAAATTTCTGGAAGATCAACTGGATTTTCGGGTTTGTCTGGCCGATCAAATCCATCTGGTCTTTAAACGCCTTGGCGTTTTCAATCAGGAACACACCAATACCGAGCGCACCATCCAGCGTTTTGACAACGACCGGGAAACCGAGCTTGCTTTCGATGGTTGCCATCATCTCATCATCAATGGGGAATTTGGCGAGCATTGTATCGGGGGATGGCAGGCCGGTTTCGGCCAGAACCTGATGGGTGTGGAGCTTGTCCCGCACCTTTTCGATGGTTTCGGCATTGTTATAGACAAGGACGCCGGACCGTTCGAACTGGCGGACGATAGCCATGTTAAAATAGCTGTGATCGCCATGGTTGAAATACGGGTAGACGACATCAGGCAACGGAACTGGCTTGCCATGAATCAGGATCGAATCGCGGGTGTCCTCGCTGACCAGCAGATCGAAATCGGCGGGGCGGTAAACTTTCAGGTCTATATTCAGGCGGGCGGCTTCTTCTTTGAAGCGGCGAACCTCATGGGCAAGGTCGGCATTCGACTCAACATCGTCCCCATACAAAATCCAGACTTCCATATTCCCTCTATTCCTATTTCTGACCTTATTCTTGGATGCCGTTGTTATCCCATGAAAAACTGATATGGGCAAAACAATTCCATCCCGCTATGCGCCAGCACAAATGATTCCAGAGACTTAAGGTTCCTTCGCGATTGCCTGTGGATAACCGCATCCTGCAAATTGCGAAGCAGAACCTTTTTCATCTAAAACAGTTCGTATCGTTTAAATCGTAATTTGTATTCAAAAAGGAGCACCCTATGCAGGTACCTAGCGCTGAACAATTGCAGGACATGGACAATCAATTCAAGGCAGGCCGCCCACGGTCGGAAGAATCGCGCCGTGCGATTCTCGACGCTACGCGCCGTCTCCTAACCCACATGTCGGTTTCGAAAATTTCAATCGAAGCCATCGCCAAAAAAGCCGGGGTCGGCAAGACAACCATCTATCGCTGGTGGCCGAACAAGCAGGCCGTGGTAATGGAGGCCGTGTTCAACCAGCCCGGATTCCAGAATTTCATGCCGCAATCCAACGACGCCTTTGAAGGCATCAAGGGCCAGGTGGAAAAACTTGTTCGCCAGTTGAATGGCAAGAACGGACGTATCGTTGCGGAGATCGTGGGCGAATGCCAGGGCGATGTGGAGACACTCAAGGCCCTCGTCGCGAACTTCTTCCAGGATCGTTACAACGTTCTGGCCTTCTATCTGCAACGCGGCAAAGCCGATGGCGTGTTCCGCGACAGTGTTGATCTCGAAGTGGCCATCGATCTGATCCTCGGCCCGGTGATCTTCCGCCTCATGTCGGGACAAAATCTCGATGATGCTTTTGGTAAGAAAATCACGGACATGCTCCGTGGTGCTCTGATGGCATAACAATATGACACAACGTGGCCTCTTCATTCTTGCCGCCCTTGTCCTGCTGCTGGCGCTCGTCGGTTGTGGCGATGGGGCATTGAAACGCCACCTGACAGTTTCGGGTATCTATACGGTTTGCAAACCGGATGGATACCCGGTGGTCTGCTTCCTCGACGCCGACGGCAAAAATGGTGGCCTGTTCTGCATGCCCATCAGCCAGGCCGGCGGCGAGTGCAAATAATCAGTCATTTCTTGACGAATGAATCTATTATCGTTATGAAAACAGTATGTCGTTGCCGGAAAAACAAATAGAATTGCTTGTCGCTATCCACGAATTAGAACAGAAAGGCAAAGCGCCCTTCGGTTTAGAAATCCGTGCTGTTGCTGCCGCTCATCGCACTGAACGGGACCGGCGTGAAATCAAAAACATCTTGGGCGAAGGCACTCTGGCGAAAATCTTTAATCATTCTTTAGGTCCCGACTCTTCCGTCTATAAATTTTACAGTGGCCCCGCTCGCGGTACTATCTATGTAACCCTGATAGAACTGGAAGATGCTGGATTTGTTGTGTCAAACACATCATCAGAAAAAGATATTTATGATGGTTTTCTTCCACGTCGATATTACAAGCTAACCGATCAGGGCAGTAAGCATCTCTCCGATCATCTGATGGCCCAAAGGCAATCACCCAAAGCCCCTCTGGCACAACAGCCATCATAAAAAAGCCGCCCCACCGGGCGGCTTTTTATTTAGACCCTCTATAAAAATCTTGTCAGTCATTGGCGGCGGCGTGGCGCGGTCCGCTTTCCAGCGTGGCCATCATCAGGGCTGTTTCCAGATCGCGGAAGGGAACGGTGTCCATGATCGCGTAAAGATGGTCTTCCTTGGGCGCCAAGGCCTGCACATATTGTATCTGGCTCAAAAAGGCGTTCAATCTTGTCTGGTAGTCCTGCTTCCTCTGCTTCATGACCTTGCTCCAATTGTAAAAAGGCGGTTTTTTATGGTTCGTCTAGAGCACACCCTTCGCACGGCCTATGTGGCGCCATGCGTTCTTTCTTGTGAAAGTTTATTTTTATTAAAGTAAACATTATAAAATAATATTATATCTGGCAAGAAAATTATTATTTATAATCCCAGACCGGAACCATGTTTTCTACGATTGGATGCAAAAATGAACCTTATTTCGTCTGCCCAATGCCGCGCCGCCCGTGCACTTTTAAACTGGAGCCAGCCAGATCTGGCTACACGCTGTGACATTCACGTGCAGACCATCAGCAATTTCGAAAAGGAATCGAGCACACCGAGCAAAACCACGCTCGAGAAAATCATGACTGTCCTCCAACTCGAAGGCATCGTCTTCATCGACGATGATGGAGTCAAACGCCAGCAGCAATCGGTTCAGCAATATGATGGGGCTGATGGGTTCCGCCTGTTCATGGATGATGTTTATGCAACAGCCCAGTCCCAAGGCGGTGAAATCTGCCTTTTAAATGCCAAGCCAGACAACTGGGTCAAATGGATGGGTGATCACTGGCAGGCGCATACTGAACGCATGATCGCCATAGCGGATAAATTCTCTTTTAAAATTACCACGCGGCAGGGAGAACATAACTTTATCTCCCGCGATTTCGCCGAGTACCGATGGGTTCCAGAAAAAATTTGGAACCAGCACAGCTTTTACGCCTATGGCGATAAAGTTGCGTTCTTGAATTTTGATCATGATGATGTACGGATATTCGTTTTAAAACATGCCCCATTCGCCAAAACTCATAAATTTCTTTTCAATCTGGTTTGGAACGAACACACCATCATCCCCGATACCGATGATTATAAGCCGAAGATAAAAAAATCCCCGTGAGGGAAATCACAGGGATTTTTATCCGTTCGGAGGATGTAAATTTTACGCGGCTTGCGCAAGCGTTGTCACACCATTCATCGCGGCTTCGCCTGTTAGAACGGCAGCAGCGGCAGCGATTGTAGAGGCGATGCGAACGGCCGTTTGAACCTGGCTAGATCCGATATTGTGGGCCTTCAATGTTGCTTCATGCGCATCGACGCAATATTTGCAGCCATTGATGGCGGATACAGCAAGCGACCAGAGTTCGAAGTCGCCTTTGTCCACGCCGGGATTGCCAATGACATTCATGCGCAAGCGGGCCGGCATGGTTTTATATTCCGGGTTCGCGCTCATCCCGACAAATTTATAATACACGTTGTTCATCGCCATGATACTGGCTGCGGACTTTGCGGCGTTCAGCGCTTCGGCGGACAGATTCTGCGCCGCTTCTTCCAGCACTTCGCGGATCACCGTTTCATTTTTAGCGGCCAGCGCGCAGGCCACCACCGTGCCCCAGAATTGTTGCTGGGTCAGCGTATCTTCATTGGCGATGCCGGAGATATTGAGTTTGATATCCTTGGCATACTCGGGAATGACGTTCTTGATATTTTCGAGGCTCATGTTCAACTCCTATATGAGGGGATGACCTCTCCCTTGATCGGGAGAGGTCTTATTTTTTACGCAGCGATTTTGATTTTCGCGGCTTCAGCGGATGCATCGATCGTCTCGCCGCCGACTGGGCGGTTGCAGGCGCAAAGCTCATCCGATTGCAAACCATCAAGAATACGCAATGTTTCTTTCGGGTTACGGCCAACATTCAGGTTGTTGACGGTGACCTGCTGAATCACATTGTGCGGATCGACGATGAAGGTTGCGCGGTAGGCAACGCCGTTTTCGCGGTCGCGGATACCAAGACCATCGATCAGCGAACCATTCGTGTCGCCAAAGCTCCATTGGTTCAGGCTGTTCAGGTCACTGTGTTCGCGGCGCCATGCCAGCTTGCAAAACTCATTGTCCGAAGAACCGCCAAGGACGATACAGTCGCGGTCGGCGAATTCATCGTTCAACTTGGCGAATTCAACGATTTCTGTCGGGCAGACAAACGTGAAATCTTTTGGGTAGAAGAAGAAGACCTTCCATTTGCCGTCAAAGGAATCCTGTGTGATCGTTTCAAACGCGCTTTCGCCGTTTTCTTCATGTTTATTGAATTTTGGCTTTACGCCTGTGACGGAGAAGTTAGGAAGTTTGTCGCCGATACCGAGCATAGGGGCAGTCCTTTCAGATGGGTCGTTGGTTAAAATGATGGACAGACCATAGCCGCCGCCGCCCACAAAAGGCCAGCGAGGAATTCCGATTATTATCATCGTTTTTTCCGATTGAAATATGTCATCATAAGTGATAAATCCGATTATAGTCGTTCTGCTTTATTTTCGGACGAGGCGCGAGCGACGAAGTGTAGATTTTCTACATGAGGAGCGCTGCAACACTGTCCGAAATTAAATGAGAATGGCTATATATGATCCACCTTCCCACCTTTCGCCAGATGCAGTATCTGGTCGCGCTCGATGACCACCGCAATTTCGCCAAGGCCGCGGATTCCTGCGCCGTAACCCAATCCACGCTGAGCGCAGGACTGCAGGATATGGAGGCCGTGCTGGGCGCAGACCTTGTGGACCGTACCAACCGCAAGCTGGTCCGTTTCACCCCGACAGGCGAAGAAGTATTAAAGGAAGCCCGCGCCATCATCCGCAAGATGGAACAGATGACCTACCGGGCGCAGCAACAGACCAAACCGCTGTCATGGCCATTGCGCATGGGCGTCATCCCGACCATCGCGCCTTACCTGCTCCCTAAACTGCTCAAGCCCTTGCAGGATTATTTCCCTGACCTCGAATTGCATATCCATGAGGTGCGCAGCGCTGCGCTGGTGGAAAAAATCCATGCAGGCGATCTCGATTTCGGAATCATGGCCTTCCCCTATGATCTCAAGGGCCTTGCCGAATATCCGATGATCACCGAACGGTTTGTCTGCGCTGCACCCACCGGGCATTTCGGCGGGCGTGATGTCCTCGTCATGGATGATCTGCGCCATGAAAAATTATTGTTGCTGGAAGACGGGCATTGCCTGCGCGATCACGCCCTCGCCGCCTGCAAATTCAGGCCCACGAAGGAACTGGAAACCTTCAGCGCCTCTTCCCTCCCCACCATCTTGCAAATGGTGGCGCAAGGCTATGGCGTCACGATGATCCCCGATATGGTGGTGAAGAACGGCGCGTTGCCCAAGGGCGTGCGCACCATTCCGTTCCGAGGCGGTTCGCCCCAGCGCAAGATCGGTATCGCCTGGAATGAAAACGGCCTGCGACACGGCGACATTGCCATGGTTTCCGCCATCATAGACAGGCTGATGAACGACAAACCCCTGCCCGCCCATAAGAAAAAGGCGGCATGAGGAAATCTTGCAAAATCCCGGATTTGGCCCTATAAAACCGCCCATGAACTGGAATGTTGCCGCCCTTTACCGTTTCGTGACCATTACCGACCTGCCATCCCTGCAGGCGGAGCTTCAGGCCGCATGCGATGAAAATGGGATTTCCGGCACGCTGCTGATCGCGCCCGAAGGCGTGAACGGCACGATTGCGGGACAAGGCGATAAGCTGGAGGCGATGGTTGATGTGCTCGACCGCACACTCGGTATCCGTCAGGGCGAACTAAAATATTCGCACTCCACCGGCAATCCGTTCCGCCGCACCAAGGTCCGCATTAAAAAAGAAATCATCACGATGGCCGCGCCCGAGGCCGATCCGACCAAACTCGTCG
>CAZUYV010000080.1:0-8069 GCA_964624435.1 uncultured Micavibrio sp.
GTTTTGCTCAAAAAGCCCGCTCCTTAGACATTGAAAGCCGCGCAGGCTTTGGTGTATTGGTAACGCATGATCAAATTATATAATTCCCTCACCCGTGAAAAACAGGCCTTTGAACCAATTGATAAAAATCATGTACGCGTCTATGCGTGCGGTCCGACGGTCTATAACTATGCCCATATCGGTAACGCCCGCATGGCGGTGGTGTTTGATCTGTGGATCCGTGTTTTGCGCTCGGTCTACCCCAAAGTAACATACGTTTCCAATATCACGGATATCGATGACAAGATTATCGATGCGGCCCGTGAAACCGGTGAGCCGATCTCCGCCATTACCGAAAAATACACGGCGATCTACAATGCCGACATGGCATCGCTTGGCGCTTCAAAGCCCGATATCCAGCCCAAGGCAACGGAAACAATTCCGGAGATGATCGCGCTGATCGAGAAACTGATCGAAAAAGGATATGCCTATGCTGCGGAAGGCCACGCGCTTTTCAACGTTCCCTCCGATCCTTCTTATGGCGCACTGTCAGGCCGTTCGCGTGATGAACAAATCGCTGGCGCGCGGGTGGAAGTTTCCCCATTTAAAAAAGACCCCGCCGATTTTGTGCTGTGGAAACCATCGACCGGCGATCAACCGGGCTGGGATTCACCCTGGGGTTATGGCCGTCCGGGCTGGCATATCGAATGTTCTGCCATGGCGAAAAAACATCTTGGCGATCATTTCGATATTCATGGCGGCGGCGCCGATCTGAAATTCCCGCACCATGAAAATGAAATCGCCCAAAGCTGCTGCGCCAATGGCCATGAAAACGACCCCTCTGGCTTTGCCAAATATTGGGTCCATAACGGCTTTGTCACGGTGGAAGGCGAGAAGATGTCGAAATCACTCGGCAACTTCCAGATCGCCCATGATTTGCTGCAAAAACACAAAGGCGAAACACTCCGCCTGACGCTGCTATCGGCTCATTACCGCCAGCCCCTGGACTGGCGTGAAGAGACGATCCACCAGAGCAAAATCCTGCTCGATAAACTCTATAAAAAACTAGAAGGATTTGAAGGGGAAGCTGGCACCGTGCCGCAGATCATTCTTGATTCCCTGTATGATGATCTGAACACGCCGCAAGTGATGGCGGAATTGAACGCTATGGCAAAGAGAGACGATCTGGCAGGCCTGAAGGCTGCGGGAAATCTGCTGGGAATATTGCAGCATAAACCATCAGATTGGTTTGCCGCAGAAGGCGTCGATGCTGCAGCAATTGAAGGACTGATTGCCCAACGTGCGCAGGCCAAAAAAGACAAGAATTTCGCCCGTGCTGATGAAATCAGGAAAGAGCTGACAGCGATGGGAATTGCGATTGAAGACTCAGCCGCTGGTACGGTCTGGAAAAAGGCCTAGCGGACCAGAATGATGCGGAGAAATTTATAAACATTGTCTTGACTGTCTTGCAGGCAAAAGGATGTTTTTCCGTTCAAAGTAGCATTGGCTATGGTGACCACCGCACTGCCGGGGTATACGCCCGTAAAGCCCGGATTGTCCTGATAGACTACGGACACAGGATTTGCACCTTTGGCACCCACGCCTAGATTGTCATTGATCTTGATGCATATTTCCTTTTTCAGGCCAGAGAGCGCGAAAACTAATTCCGGCGCGGTGCTTCCCAAACCGGTAATGGCCATTTCAGGGGTATAGGCCCAATATTTATCGGCGGTGACAGCAGAATCAAACCAACTGCCCGGGGCTTTTTGGGGAATTGCATTGGCGCCTGCAACATCGTAAATCCAGCAGCTTTTATCGGATGGGGAACTGGCGTTGGTATAACCGGCCCAGCTGAATTCCACGGCATGTTTGGCGCTGAGCTGTGTTTCTGTACACCCCCTCAATCGCAATTTTTGAACGGCTGCTGCGATGGTATCGCTGTGTGAGATGATTTCGGTGGCTGCAAGCTTGGCCTGATCATTGCTCATGGTGCTCGCGCTGGTCCCTCCGTTCCTCATCACAATGAAAGACAGGGCGGCGAGCATGGCAATCGCGAATAGAATGATGAAAAAGACACTGCCCGACTGGTGCGATGAAATTTGTTTCATATCTTCAGTTTACCGGAAAAACAGGCGGGAAGAAATGGCCTCGCGTTATTTGGCAAAGAAAGGGCGGAAATCGTCTTCGCTGGCGACTGGGATATGGACCTCGATAAATTTATGTCCTTGGGCGGCGAGTGTCAGGAAGGCGGCACGTCCCGCGCCAATTTCGATATTATCCATGATCCCAATCCCTAGAACCGGACGTTCGATCTGGCCCCCTTTTTTCAGCAGGGCTTCAATTTCGATCCGTTTCTGGTGTTCTTGCATAGGAAGATCGTCAAGGGTGCGAATACTGCCGTCCGAAGCCAGCCATTCAAAGCTGAACAGTGACTGGCGCCAGCTTTTCAGTGTTTTGGCGGTATCGATGCGGACAAGGCGATAACGGTCCTCCCGGCCCTTTACGGCCGGGTTATCGGTCATCTGGAGCATTGCTGTCGCCATAACGTCGTCCTTTCATCAATAGGGCTTGCGAGGGCCCCTTTCCCATGCCAATTTAAGGCAGAACTGGATAATAATTGGTTAAAAATGACATCGTCCCCAAATACTCAAGCCCCTGAAATCATTGAAGTCGCCGCTGACGCTGATCAGGTAAAATGTGATGGCGGGAACGGCCCGCTGGGCCACCCGGTGGTCTGGTACAGCTTTGACGGCCGCGACCGGGTGGAATGCGGCTATTGTGACCGCCTGTTCTTGAAAAGATCTTCCTGAGAACTATAATTGTTGAATGAGAGGCGCTGCACGGTGCGGGCCTCGTCACACATAGTCGCTCGCTCAAAGGAGGAGTTACGATGAATACCCGCTTATCTGTCTTTGACAGCCCCCTTTTCCTTGGTTTTGATCATTTCGAAAAAACGTTCGATCGCATGCGCAAAACCGCTTCGGAAAGCTATCCCCCTTACAATATAGAACAGGTCGCCGAGAATGGATTACGCATCAGTCTTGCGGTGGCCGGATTTTCAATGGATGACCTTGATATCGAGGTGGAAAAGAACCAACTCAATATCCGCGGAAAGCAAAACGAGGAAGAAGGAAAAATCTATCTTCATCGCGGCATTGCCGCCCGTCAGTTCCAGCGCAGTTTCGTGCTGGCCGATGGAATCGAGGTGAAAGGTGCGTTCCTTGATAATGGATTGCTCCATATCGACATGACGCGTCTGGAACCGGAATCAACTGCGCGTAAAATTCAGATCGCCACCAATGGTGTTGTCACCAACGGTAAGAGCCACGCTCAGGCCATCGAAGTGGACAAGAAAGATAATCCGGCGTCTTAACGCCTGATTCACCTAATTCGTCCTAAAATGTAATGAAAGGCTAATGAAATGAACAATACGCCAGAATCAAATGTCCGCACGCTTTTGAAGGGCCTGTCCGATCAGGACTTCCTGCGCATCGGGGTGAACGAGGTCGCTTACATGCGCCCGCTTTCAACGTTCGATGACGAGGACCAATCCTTCGCCGTCTATGCGGCCGATGGCACCAAGCTTGGGGTCCTTGAATCAAGGGACCGTGCGCTGAAGGCCATGCGTGATTCCGACTTGATGCCGGTTACTTTGCAGTAAGCGGCACAATGATCCAATACAGCAAGAGCGCCGTCAGGCGCTCTTTTTTATGTTGTTTTCTGTATCGGCTTTGGCCCGTATTTCCACTTCGTCGAAATCGGCGAAATCATGCACGGCCAAGGCTTCCAGGTAATTATGCAGGGCCAGAAGTTTTTCATTTTCTTCAATACGTCCCGATTCCGGCATGGAAAGATCGGTATCGACCACGAGGCGGCGGGATAGCCGTCCGTGTAGAAATGATTCACTGACCCGAAGGTTGGTGATGTAGGGATGTTCTGAGAGCATAGGCATTCTCCTTATGGTTTCCTGATTGAAGAAAACCACACCTCTCAAAAACTCTACCGCTGATCCTTTTATTATTTTTGTGTAGTCTGAACTTACACGTATTACGCCGCCATGCGGGCCGATGGTCCTTCGAAAAGGGAACGAATCATTCTTTCGTCCTCGGCTGCTCTCAGCTTATGACAGAATTGTGCATTGCGCAACAATCTTGAGAGTCTTGCCAACGTCCTTAAATAAGCGGCGCCATCGCGCTCGGGTGTGAGCAACAGGCAGATCAGATCCACGGGCATATTATCCGGGGCGTTGAAATCAACCGCGCTTTTTAGTTTTACGAACACTGCCAAAGGTTTGGTCAGGCTGCCCATATGCATGTGAGGAACGGCAACGCCATTGCCCATTGAGGAGACGGATTGTTTTTCTTTTTCAAGAAGACGGTCAGACAAAATGCGTTCTTGTATGCCCACGAGTTTTGAAACCTCGTGGGCAATCAGGCGATAGACTTGCTTTTGATTGGCGGCAATCATCACCGGAACGATGAGATCGAAACTGATTTGGTCTGTTACAGGCATAAACTTTACGTCCTTTACACAACAGTCACGCACCTTATACAGGGGCGATTCAGGAATGCGCAAGCAACAATCGTTGCTGCCGCGCATAAAACTCCAAGCTTTTTCAAAGATTTGCTTTTATCAAACAAGGTCTTAATTTTTGGTTAAGTCGAGGGCTGAAACGCCTGGAAAGCCACGGTTATATTAGGAAAATTATTTTATCTTATAAAAAACAGGGCACCATTTAAGGTGCCCTGTTCTCAAAATTCGTGTGCTTATTTGCGCAAGGTTGTGTTCTTGCCATCCGGGTCGACCCAGCCGACATTGCCATCGGGACGGCGGTAAACCATGTTGAGCCCGTGATGTCCGGCGTTGCGGAACATAAGGGCCGGCAATGCCGACAGTTCAAGACGCATGACGGCCTCGGATGGGCTCATCGTCTGGATGCTTGTGGCAATCTCGGCAATGATCAACGGATCATTGGATTCTGCTTCCTCTGTCTCATTGTCCTGTTCAGCAGACAATGTGATATCGCGGGCATTCATGAAATGCTCATCCGGCGCATCTTCCAGTCGTTGATGATGGTCGCGCAGGCGACGTTTATAACGCCGCAATTGTTTTGCAACTTTTTCGGCGGCCTGATCGAACGCGACATAAGCATCGGGTTCGGTAGCATCGGAAATAACCATGATGTCTTTTCCCACGCGCAGGGAAATATGCGTTTTCACGAAGGCGTGGCCCTCGGGGGCAAAGGTGACAGTGGCGTCAATGGCGCGGTTAAAATACTTGGTGTTGATGTCTTCCAGCTTAGTTGACACATGCGTGCGCAGTGCTTCGCCAAGATCCATTTGTTTACCTTGTACGGTTAATTGCATATCTTCACCTTTTATGTAGTTTGAAAAATGACAGAGAATACGGGCCAGTACCGACGGATATTAGAAATCCGCCTCGTTGGGACTGGTAAAATCTCTGTGTTTAGGCATATAACTAAGTATAGTACGGACTGGTTAATAAAGAAAGAGTAGCAGGCGAAAAACATGAAAAAGGGCGGAAAAATAGGGGTTTTCGACTCTGGCCTCGGCGGCCTTTTTATCGCCAATGCCATCCGTAAGCGGCTCCCCGACTACGATTATCTTTATCTGGGCGATACATTACACCTTCCTTATGGTCGCCGCTCCGACGATGCGATTTATGATCTGTCTGAAAAAGCGATGCGTTATTTGTTTGAACAGGGTTGTGATCTCATTGTCATGGCTTGCAATACCGCCTCTGCTGCTGCGCTGCGCCGTTTGCAACAGGGCTTCCTGCTGCGTGAATACCCGGATAACCGCATTCTCGGCGTGATTGTCCCGACGCTGGAAGTGGCGATTGAACAAGGCGCGCACCGTATTGGTCTGCTTGGCACGGAACGCACTGTTCATTCAAACATTTATGAACTGGAACTGCAGAAGATTAATCCGCAAGTATCACTGCACGCGGTGGCATCGCCCTTGTTGGTGCCATTGATCGAACATAATGGCGAGAAATATTACGATGCCGTCTTGGGTGATTATTTAAAGCCTTTGATGGAAGCGAAGATTGAAAGCCTGATATTGGGCTGCACGCATTATGTTGCGCTTAAGGACACGGTAAACAAACTTACGGGCAATTCAGTTCGCTTGATTTCACAGGACGATATCATACCGGGCAAATTGGCTGATTATCTGCACCGCCATCCCGAAATGAATGCCCGCCTGACCAAGGGTGGCAGTTTTGAAGTGCAGGCCACCGACCTTAATGAATCTTTCCGCAAAAACATTGATGATATGGTGCCCTTCGGCACCGCGATTTCCCACGCCAGATATGCGTAAATCATAAAAAGCTTGCCATTTTCCTGCTAATTATCCTTAACTGGGTCTCTGCAGAGAGAGGGAGTTTTTATCATGGGCAGTTTTCTGAACGCGGTTGCTGTTGGCGGAATTGCTTTTATGGGCGGGGTTGTCCTCTCCGGTATGCAGAATGATGATCAATCCGCTCCACCCCAAAAACCTCAGACGGGTACCAAGGTCAGTGAAAATGTGCCTGCCACAATAGCCAGGCCGAGCATTGAATTTATTCCTTCGTCCGATCCTGTGGCAACGCCGCCGGTTGCCGTCGTAACACGGTCTGAAAATAAATCAGACCTGACCAGAACATTTGTCTCCATCGTCACGGCCGGTGAATATTATTTCGTTCACGACGCCAATACGGCTGAGGCCGCTTTGGAAGGGGCCGTAGAAGACTGCAAAAAGGGCGTGGAAAAGGCTGAAAAGGCGGGGATACGCAATATCCGCGTTTGTGATGAAAAGGCGCTGTTGCAACAAAAGGAATCGGCAACGGATACACGGAATTCCTGTGCCACCATCATCAGTTCCGAACGCCACTGGAACGTTGTTTTTGAAGTGATCGTTCTTCCGGCCAAAGATCAACTTGCCGCACGGTCCGCTTTGGGCCAGCAAATCAAGGCACGGATAAACGATGTGAAACCGCCTTTGGGATATTTGTTCAATGAGGTTTGTGTTGATTCATCGGGTCAGGTGGATAGGGAGAAATTAAGCGGGGACAGAGTCTTCAGGGAATACAACGCGGGCGCTTATCTGGAAAAAACAACGGAAGTCGCTGCCTTGCCGCCTCAGGAAAAACCGGCCGAGGAAGTACAAGCAACACCGCAACCTGCGGCACCTGTCATCGATGGCATACAGCTTTATGTGCGGCCCCATCCTTATTCACATCGTTATGCTGTGCTGGCCAAGAACCCTGAGGCATATATTACCTCGGTTGGGATTAAGATTGTCGCCGAAAAATATGACGATGGGACGTATCGCATCGTTGTGGAAGGGGTCCGCAAGCAGGGGCGTGCTTATGATGCATTGCTTCAACCTGAACAATACATCCTCATGATAAATGATCAAAGCATCCGGGGCATGACATTCAATCAGGTTGTGCAAGCCTTGCAGGGAAGCGATGGTCAGACGTTGAAGCTGGTATTGCAGCCGAAATACGAGAATAGCCTCTCGCATCATGATCTGATCATTTTCAACAAGCCATACGGATCGCATTTTTCTGACACGATAAATTTTCCCTACAGCCATCCGGAACCGCCAACGGCGGCAGAATTAAGAAGACAGCAGGAAATCAAATCCAACTGGCCGGAAGGACCCTATCTGCGCTGCGGTTGGTATCTCTATGAGAATGTAAACAAGCAAATCAACGCCGATGTCATGATGAAGGCCGGGCAGAAACTATTCGCCTTTATCCGTGAATCACCCGCCGAGATGCTGGCTCTCAAATACGAAAAAGTGGCCACCAACGATAGCTATAAGATATTCCGCCAGATTATGAATGGTGTAACGGATATGGAGGCGGAAGTGGTTTCAACCCGTAAATGGGGCGGCATGAAGACTTTCCCCATTGATGATATAATTCCTGTGCCGGCCAATGCCGAAACGATCAAACGGTTCACCATGGCGGGCTTCAACGGATGCGGCCCCGGTAGCAATCTGAGCTGATTTAACGCTTTTGCTTGCGGCGCTGTACGCTGGAGGGAATGTTCAGCATATCGCGGTATTTGGCGATGGTAC
>CAZUYV010000081.1:0-8054 GCA_964624435.1 uncultured Micavibrio sp.
TCATGCACGTTCACTTCGAATGTGCGTTTTGTTTTGTTTTCGGCGTGCGAACGGTTATTTCCAACCATTCTTTTCTTGCCTGTAACTTGGCATGTGCGGCTCATAGCGCTCTTCCTTCTTGGAAATTCTTAAAATCAGGCCGGACATTAAGCGATTTGAACGCCTTAAGTCAAGCATTCCGGCCAAAAAAACTGAAAGCGAAACCATGCCCATGAAGAACAGTCGCTACCAGCAGGCTCATAAGGAACAAAAGATGTGCAATTACAAGGATATAAAGGGCGCGATGGAGATGCTTGGCACCCAGTTGCGCGGTGGCCCCTTCCGGCCCGGCCCAGCCCCTTTTGACCGTGCTTCCCTCCAGGTCCTGTGTCGGCCCGCCGAGACTCACATTGAGGGCAAACGCCATGGCGGTGATGGCCGCCCCGCCTTCGGGATACTGCGCTGCGCCCTTGCGGAACGGCACGATGGAAAAAACTGCCCGAGTCATTCCGGCCGTGGGGGTAATCAGGCCCGCGAGGGCAATATAAAGCCCCGCCAGAACATTGGGCACGAATCCCATGAGCTTTTCGAGCGCCAATGCCGTAGCCCCGAATCCTTTGGTGAACCCTTCCTTGCCGAACCGCCAACTGAGTGCCGCAAGGACCGCATATAAATACGCCGCCGGAAGGCCCCCGATAAGATACCAGAGCACCGGGGCAATCACGCCTTTATCAAACGCCTTTGCGCCCATGCCGATACCGACACGGGTAATGGTGAATTCATCGCTGCCTGCAAGGTTGTTTCGGGTTGTTTTGGCGATGGTATAGAACGCGCCCCTCACCAGGTCTTTAGACCCGAGCGCTTTGTGAAGCCGTATCAAGGATTGCCAGACCGTGCCAGCCGTCATAACGAGGCTGAGGGCGACAATGTCTACCATCAGGAAATTCGGATAGTGTTTTGACAGGGTCTGGAAGAATGTCCCGATCAGGAAACCAATCACAATCGTGATGATCGTAATCATCGTCCCGCGGGTCATTAGGTCGGACACACTGCGCTCAGTTTTATCCAGCTTATTGCCCAGCGGCCCAAAGAACAAATCGACCCCGCGCCATGCCAGCGGATTGGCATTACCCGATATCGCCATGCCGAGGGCGCCCATAAAGGCGACGAACACCATGGCACAGGCGGCCACCGGCAGCCGGGCGGGATCGAATATTTGTTCGTGAATCTGCTGAAATAATACGTAAGGGTCGAAATTCATTTAAACGTCTTTGGTTATTTCGTTGCCTGATTTTTTCATGTGCTGTCTGGCGCCAAAGCTAAAGCCGCCATGAATAGAGCCCCACATCATCAGGATGGCCAGAAGCGCTCCGAAAATCATGGCCGAAATAGAGGCTTCTTTAAACGGCGCAAAGAATTCGGCGCTGTCTTCCGGCGGAAGGCCCATCAAAAGAACGCCGGTAATCAACAATACAACGCTGACAAGCACCACAAAGGCTTTTACCGAAAACTGGTTTTGTTCGGATACGGTTGGCACACGCGCATGGTCCTTGGCAAAAAGCTTGCCGATGTAAAAGGCCACGCCTGCCATGATCACAACATTAAAAATCGGCGGGGTCGGTAAGAAGCCCATCACGATTAACACAGGAATACAAATAATCAGAAAACGCCCGACATAACGCTTGTTGAAATTCTGTTCCATAACAGCCTCGCTGGTGAAGGGGTGCAAAAAAAGCAAATAATTGTTACACCCTAGGACTCTAACAGCATTTTTATCTTTACAAAAGCCCGTCCAGCCTTTATGAAAACAGGCAAAATTAGACTATAAAAACAAAGGGTGTGACCTTAATGACGTTTTCTACCGATGATGCCTGTCTAAAGGCGTTCTTTGAACTTGCCTGCGATGCCTCCCATGATAAGCATACGCACCCCAACACCGTGTTCCTGCAAGATTTCATCAAGAACCAAATACTGCCAAAGGCACCCAAGGAAGAGTGCATCCAGCATTTCATGGCCTTTGCCGCCAAGGTCGCTAGCCATTCCCCAAATATGGATGACGCCACACGTAAACGCTCAGATCATGCTATTCGCAAGGTCACGATTGATCTCGGCCTGATCAAGCCCCAATACTAAGCGAAAAGCCTTGCTTTGCCGTTCCCTTCCCGTATCCTTGCGGGACGTTCTTCATGTATTCTTCCCGCGCGTCCGCCGCTCGTTTATGCTATAATCTGAACTATATTCATCCTAGTAAGGGATAAAGATGCTCTACCACCTGTATGATCTTCAACATGCCATTATGACCCCGGCCCGCCTTGCGGCTGAGATGACCAAGATGATGTTTCAGAATCCCTGGAACCCCCTTACCCATACGCCCTTTGGCCGCTCCATCGCCGCTGGCACCGAAGTGTTCGAACGTTTGAACCGCCGTTTTGGCGAACCGGATTGGGCCCTGACCAAAACCATGATCGACGGCAAGATCGTCGCCGTGACCGAAGAAACGGTTGTGACAAAACCGTTCTGCCACCTCACCCATTTCAAACGCGCGACAAATCGGAAAGACCCGCGCGTTCTCGTTGTCGCGCCAATGTCCGGCCATTATGCCACGTTGCTGCGCGGAACGGTCGAAGCGCTGCTTCCCCACCATGATGTGTACGTGACTGACTGGCTCGATGCCCGCATGGTGCCAGTGAATGAAGGCCGTTTTAACCTCGATGACTTCATCACGTATTTGCGCGAATTCATGTCGCTGCTCGGCCCGCAGACGCATTTGATCGCGGTGTGTCAGCCTGCTGTCCCAGTCTTGGCTGCCGTATCGCTCATGGCCGCTGATGAAGATCCGAACCAGCCGCTGACCATGACCCTGATGGGTGGCCCGATCGATACCCGCATTTCCAAGACCGCCGTGAACAAGCTGGCCGAAGAACGTCCGCTCTCATGGTTTGAAACAGCCGTCATCGAAACCGTACCCGCCTATTATCCCGGCGCATACCGCAAAGTCTATCCGGGCTTTCTGCAACTGTCGGGCTTTATGTCGATGAACCTCGACCGTCACATCAATGCGCATGTGAAGTTTTATCAGCACCTGGCGCAAGGGGCGAGCGATGACGCCGAATTCCACCGCAAGTTCTACAATGAATATAATGCGGTCATGGACATCACGGCGGAATTCTATGTCCAGACCATCGACACCGTGTTCCAGCGTCACCTGCTGCCACGCGGAGAAATGAAATGGCGTGATCCGCTGACGCAAAAACTCGTGCCTGTGAAGCCCAAAGCCATTGAACATACCGCTCTCTTCACCATCGAAGGCGAACTTGATGATATCTCATCGCGTGGTCAGACAACCTCGGCGCACGATCTTTGCTACAACATCCCGCAACGGAAACAATTCCACCTGTTCCAGTTGAAGACCGGCCATTACGGCATTTTCAACGGCAGCAAGTGGAAGCGAGATATCATGCCCCGCATTCGCCACTTCATGCGGGAATTCGATCATGACGTTGACCCGATTCCGGCGACAGACCTTCTGGTTACACCAGACATCGCACCGGACCGTTTCAACCGTGACACCCATGGCGTGGCCGCGGTTCGCAGATGGTTGAAGGAACGGGAAAACGCGCCCAAGGAAACTGTCGGCGCATCCGAAGACGCTTAATCACAAGGTTAAAGCAACGCTCTCAATAGGCTTGGACGATTCATCGTACCTCAGCTTGATTGTAGCACTCATGAAAGCCAGCAAAGCACCTGGTCGTGTTACATCCTTAATAAGGATATGCCCATCAGGCTGGCGTTCAGGCACACAGGTTAGCCATTTCGACAATGTCTTGGTGAATGGGCAATAGGTTGTCCGCGCTTCCATGTCCTGCGGCTCCCATTCCGTAGAGTGAAACGCCTGTACGGCGCTTGAAAAACTGGTCGCCGCACCTCTGGCGTAATCGCGCTCGCCAAGTTCTTGGCCAGGCGTCCAGCCATCCTTTGCTAAGGAATAGGCCACGACCGGCATCAAATCATGCAACATCGCAAAATTGCCACTTAGCCCCTGAATAAGCCCAAGGAATACACTGATCGTATTCCGTTGCTCCGGCGCAAGGTCTTGCGTCTGCTTTTGGTGGGCGGCAACAAGCTCATTCATATAACCGACAACAACGGCCTGAAGTGTGGCGAATGTATCTTGAAGCAATTCAGATTGCTCCATAACGCCAATGGCTTCGTATGTCTGCTGTTGGCTTAAGAGATATTCTGTCTTCAACCTGCGCCCACTCAGGACCATCTGTTGTTCCTCTGAAAGATCCGGGCCCAAAGTGGGATTCCGATATCCATCATTATATCTTTTGATCAAACGTTCACCCGGCTTTTTGGTTGGTGGATGATTACGTTGACGCCGATAAGCTGTCTGTTCGCTAAAATCACCTTCCAGAAACATCGCGGTATACGCACACAAATGTTCGTGCGGAAATATTTTTGAGATGAGGCCCGGTAATTCAGCTTTGTTTTCAAAAGTGAACTTATAACCGGGCGGCATAGCCGCATAAATTCCCGTCAGAACCGGTCCAAAATCGTACGTGTCTACACTCATCGACTTATTACTCACCCGACTTATTTATACACAGGACTTCGATGCATTTTCCCCGCATCGAAAACAGACTGTATTATTAATTATGTCTAATATCAACAAAATTAACCAAAGGATTGCAGGATTCGTAAAGCCTCACCCCGATTTCAAACGTTAATTTGTTAATGCATACATTATGTCAATACTTTCTGTGGATAACCATAACCCAAAATGCCGAACGGCAGCAGGAGAACAAAAAAGCAACATCCTGTGGATAAGAGGCTGAAAAGCCCGGGATTTTTCTGAATTACTTGGCACCGTGCATCTAATTAACGGGGGCACTTAAGACTTTCTTAACCACCCTAGTTCGGCACCGCAAAACACGATATAACATTGTAACATCAACAACTTAACAAATAGTAATTTTGTTACAAAATAAAGTTTGAAAATTTTGTCATTTGTCTCTTGCCAATCATTTTCAAGAGCTATAGGTTCGTGCTATTCTATAAGTAAGACATCACCGAGGAGCTGCATGAAAAAGAGGGTAAAACCTTTGAATGCAGAGCGTGCTAGGTCGCGCTCTGGCAGGGATCTGTTTTCCAATGATACGGAAAACGGATGGTTCGGCCTGCCCTTTGCCGAGATATCTCCTCGCCTGAAACTGACTGTTTCCGACCGTGCCAAACGGATGGCCCTGCGTCTTGACCCCCGCAAACGGGTTGTCCACCTGGTTATCCCCAAAAGAGCCAACATGCATACAGCGTACTTGTTCGCTGAACAGAACAAGGAATGGATCCGGGAAAAGCTGCGCGAACTGCCGCGCCAGGTTCCGTTCAAGAATGGAGAAATCCTTCCCATCCTCGGTCGCGACCGCAAAATCATCGTCCTCTTCAATGAGGCCCTGAAACGCACCGATATCTATTTGAAAAAAGACGAACTACTGGTCCTGACCAACAAGGCGGACCCGTCCGTACGCATTCGCCGCTTCCTGACGGAGCTGGCGCGTGAGAAATTGACGTCTCTGGCGCTTGAAAAGGCCGGCCTGATCCGCCGCAAGGTCGATGAAGTCGTGATCAAGGACACACGCTCACGCTGGGGTTCCTGTTCCGATGATGGCCGCCTGTCCTTTTCCTGGCGCCTGATCTTCGCGCCGATTAAATCATTCGATTATGTGGTGGCCCACGAGGTCGCCCACCTGATCCATATGGATCACAGCGACAATTTCTGGCGGGTGTGCGAACGCCTGTCGCGGGATTATGAGGAAGGCAAGGACTGGATGGCTGAAAACGGCCATGACCTGATGCGGTTCGGCTCTACTCACGAACAAGATACCAAATAACCATCTCCTTCAAGAATGTTGTTTGGTCGGCGCTTTTGCTGGGGAGGACAAGCCCCGTATAGCAAAAGCGCCTTTTTCTTTTCCGCCCCCTCTTCAATCTGCTAGATTCACTCCATGACAAGCACACCGGTTATTTACGATGGCGATATGGGCGGCGATGATCTTTGGGCCATGGCCATGCTTTTGGCACACCCAGACAAATTTAATGTTCTGGGCTTTACAACCTGCTTTGGAAATGTGACGGGGCCAATTGCAACGAAAAATGCGCTCAATTTTCTGGGATGGCTCGGCGTAAATCTGCCGGTGGTACAGGGGGCAAGCAAACCATGCGATGGTATGCAACCCGGGGGCGATGACGCGTACGGCTCCGATGGTGTGGGCGGAGTCATTCTACCTGAGTCGCAGATAAAAGCCGAGAAAGTCGATATCGCAGAGTGGATCAACACACAATTGAATGCGCACTCAAGTGTAACCATCTTCTGCACCGGGCCCGCCACCAATATCGCCAATTTCTTGATTAAATATCCGGATAAAGCGGCAAAAATTCACGAAATCATCTATATGGGCGGTGCCTTGGCGCCGCCGGGCGCGAATTTCGAACCTGTTTTGCTAAAAAACAATCGTATCCGTAAGGGAAACATCACCGAATACGCCGAATTCAATGCGTATTGTGATCCCAATGCCCTGAATATTCTGTTGAAGAGCGGCGCCCGCTTGACCGTGATGGCCGCCGATGCCAGCCAATATATGGTGCTGACGCCGCTGAGACAGGAAAAAATCCTCGCCCTCCACCCGGTGTACGGGTCTGCATTCCATCGCATGCTGATGGCGTCCGAAAGTCTGGACCGTCCGAAGTTCGGTGTCGATGGTCCGTTCATCCACGACCCCAATGTTATCACCTATGCGCAGCGTCCCGATCTGTATCGTGGGACCACTTTACCGACATTAACATTTCTGGAAAGGCCGCCCGAAGATGACCATCGTGGAGAGGCGAAAGAGACCGGCGGGAAAAATGCCACCGCTGCTCACTGGCTCAACCATGTCACCGATACCGACGCGGTATTCGATCTGATGCTGGAAAGTTTAAAAATAGTGATTACCGCCGCACCGGAACGTACGGCCTAGGATTTAGCGGCGGTGTTCGCGCAGATAATCGATGGCGCCCTGCAGAATAATCTGTGCCGCTAGCTTATCCACCACCTGCCCCCGTTTTGTTCTCGACATATCCACATCGTTCACCAGGAAATCATGCACAGCGCTTGTGGATAAACGCTCATCAAATAAGGCAATCCACATGTCTGCCCCCTGTTTCATCCCCAGCTCCTGTGGATAACGGATCATTTCATCGATAAAGGAGCGTACACGCTCGCACGATGGCCCTGTTGTGCCATCCATATTCAACGGCCAGCCGAACACAAACCCGCCAACTTCATAATCGCGGGCCTGTTTACCCAGCGCTTTTAAATCTTCCGCGAACTTCGTGCGCTGAATCGTGGACAGGGCGGTTGCCACCCCCTGCCCGGAATCGCAGATAGACAAGCCAATGGTCTTGGTGCCTAGATCGACGCCCATCAGGCGAACATCTTTCGGGCAGGCGGCGATGATATCTTTCAAAAGTCCGGTTGGCATTATCTCGGCCC
The DNA here is from genome assembly GCA_964624435.1 of uncultured Micavibrio sp. Lineage (GTDB taxonomy): Bacteria > Pseudomonadota > Alphaproteobacteria > Micavibrionales > Micavibrionaceae > Micavibrio_A. The sequence goes on from CAZUYV010000081.1 coordinate 7,511, forward strand.
CGGCCTCTGATCATGACGGCGGCGCCAGTCAGGTAATTTTTCGCCCCCCCGTTCGATGCCCCTGATCGCGCGACTGATATCGGGAGGAATAGTTATTGTCTGAGTGGCTTCTATAATAAGTTTGCGCCTAGCAGCTCCCCGTTCAAAATCATCCTGTAATGTCGGCGGCATCCTACTGAACGGAAAATCAGCGGCGGGCACGGGAAAATGCATACCATCCATCGTAATCATATTTTTGACGTATGCGGCATGGCTGGGCGCATCTATGTGGACGTATGGTACAGGCTCCTTCGCCAGTTCTGGACGCTCTGACTTTATGAATTGAACCCAGGCGCCAAGACGATCCTCCCAATCATTTTCAAAGCCGACAGCAGCAACCACTATCTCTTCCTTTTTCGGATGCTGGTAAATGATGTCCTGCAATGTCGGCGTAGGCTGAACCGCCACATTAAAGAATTTGGAAAACCTGAGAAAATCCGCCATATACCCGCCAGAGGCTGAACATGTCCCACTTTTTAAAATAGATATTCCAATCATGACTTTC
>CAZUYV010000082.1:0-8031 GCA_964624435.1 uncultured Micavibrio sp.
TTTTTGGTATCGTCTGCCATCATTAGACCTTTACAATCTCATGCACGTGGGAACACGCCTATACATAAGGAATTTATTGGGTTTGTTCAAGGTCTGTCACGGGCTTCACGAACATGATGCCAATCGGGGTGCCGCTGGCAATCCGCAGCATCGGCTTGGTATTGTCCGCTTCATCGTCAAGAATATCCGCCATTTCATCGCCCGCGGCACTAATCCCAGAGGCCACTTCCTGTTTGCTATCCTTATCGGCCGAAGATTCCGCAATTCCACCACCTTCGATCACTACCGTCGTGGTACCGGATTCCGAAATCGCCTCGGCAAGGCCGGATACAAACTCAGCCGCCATCGGCAGGATGATCCGTTTGAAGTAACGATGGTCGATTTCCGTGACCATGCCCGGCAAGGTCGTATTCGGGTCGATCGCCACGGCCTGGATAGGGTAATTAATCCCATCGATCACAATCTGACTGAAATTCAGCGTAATATATTGATCGGTAGACTGGAAACTCCCCAGAACGCGCGAGCCTTTGAGCGGGCCTGAAACAACCTGCGCAAGGATAGGGCCCGGCGCATCGGTGTTTGCCTCAACCAGTAACTGGCCATATTCGATCGTACCGGCGGGAAGGAAAATATTTTCATACTCTTCTTCTGTGCCTTGCGCATTTGCCAGCATCATTTGTTGTTGCTGCTGGAATTTTTGCAGTTTCTTACGTTCAGTTTCTTCAAGGAATTTTACATCTGTAATCCCCTTGTGCTGCACTTTGCCGATCTGCTGGTTCTCAAGCACGGCCTGCATTTGCGAAACCATGGATTGGGAAAGCGCATTAACGGCAGGCGTACGTGTATCAGGTTTAACTTCCTGTGGCTGGGCCGCCTTGGTCTGCGCGACCATTTCCTGCTGGCGAATACGTTCTTCCTGCATACGGCGCCAACGCTCCAGCGGATCTTCCGCATTCGCATCATCATTTTGAAGGGTAATATCACCCTTAGGCGCGCCGGTCGTCATCGGCAATGTTGAGCCACTGGTACGGGCAGCTTCATCAAGGCGATCCGCATTCAGTTCACCAATAGAATCTTTCATGGTCTGCGAAATATCTTCCGCGCCCGGAACCTGTGTTACATCGGACGGTGATGCGACAACGGATCTATTCTCGGGTGGTTTGCCACCGCTGAAGAGGATGATAGCCCCGACAATCACAGCAAAGGCAGCAAGGATAACGCCGATTTTGACCATCGGGTTGTTGCGCCAGATATCGCCGAGCGTACCCTTCTGGGCGTAGGTATCAAACCCGCCGTCATCGAAATCTTCGATATCCAAGTCGTTGTCGATATCGTCGTTATTACTCATCGAGCAGATCCTCTTTTTCCGTCAGGGTTGCGCGCAGGAATTCACCTTCATCGGACAGAAGAAGAACTGGCGCGCTGGATAAGACATACACATTCATGCCATCGGCAGAAGAAACCGAGCTCTTCCAAGCTGGCGATAGCAAGGTCAAAGGTGTGCGAACATAGGTCTGTCCGCCGGATGCATAGGCGGTTGTGCGACCATCAACGCCGGAAACATTGAGCTTCACCATACCGGTACCCGCAACACCATCGAGCAGACCTGTCAAAGTGGCATCGCCCGCAACCATGCTCTTGCCACCCTGCATCAGCGGCGCATTCGCGAAAGGACCATATTCAGGGACGCGGGCATCGACGCGGTATTGGACAACTTCACGGCTGGTTTCAAGCGTCAGCGTCAGAGGTGTTTTCAGGGTCAGAAGACGGATCACTATGTTCCCGCGGGCGAACTGCGCCATCGGCGTGATGCGGATGATATGGCCGCCCTGTTCAGGTTCGACAATTTCAAAATCACCAGCCCATGTCACATCCTGCACAGGCCATGGCGCGCCAGTCGCATCAAGAATATTCAACGTAGTAACATTGCCGACAGCTGTTTTAATCGTCGGTGGCATCACGCCGGGATCGAGCGAAATATTGGTAACACTGATTTCCGGCTTGGGCGCATCATAAGGCGGGGCATCAACAGCCTTTTGCGTTTCATCATATTTACCGATCAGCGTTTTGATCTGATCGGGCGACAATGGGAACATGCCAGTGATCGCCGCATCAAACGCATCGCGCCGAATACCGTCTTTCAAGGCCTTCTGAGCGACAGGATCATTTTCACCATCAAGACTGCCATCCACTTCGCCATAAGCTGTTCTGCCAGCAGAATTGGGGAAGTTGGCTTTTAATTTTACCATCGTCGTATCGTTGACTTCGGGTAAAGCGTCGCCATCGGACGAAACATCACTGGCATCGTCCGCTGCAACATTTTCTTGCTCTTGCGCTTGCTGCTCGGCCTGAATTTGCGCATCCATTGCTGCGGCGGCATCTTCAACAGAATTGCCACTACCATTATTCACATTTTGCTGCGCCGCTGCGCCCATCGCGGTGGCAGGAACGAGTTGCTGCGTCGCGGGCTGCACCGGAACATTGCCTGGCTGCTGCACCACTTCACCATTTTCAGCATCGCCATCAGTCGTGGCAGGAATAATCTGGTCAGATGGCGCATCGGTTGGCGTTTCGTCACCAAGCGAGAAACTGGATGGCACTTGTTGCTGTGCAAACCCATTGGGCAGTTGCTGGCCGCCATCGGGAATGGCCTGAACCGGCGCTTCGGTTGCCGGAGCCTGTACTGCCGTTGTCGCATTGAAATTCTGCTGGCTTGTTTGCGCGGCCTGTTGCGGTTGAGAAAACGCCGGCTGCGCAAAAGTGATCACCGCCAGCAAAGCTGTCGCCGATAATCCTGCTTTAAGTTTGTTACTGTTCAATTCCGTCATAACGTCACAAGAACCTTCACTTTAAAAACCAGCCACCATAACGCGCACAAAATAAAAAGTCATCTTTAGTCCCGGCCCCATCAACCCGGTACGGCAATCCACTGGGCGATACCGACGCCGTTCGGGCTTTCCAGCCGCGGTACGCGGACAATCACCAGCGTGACCAGCCAGCTTTCATTCCGTTTTTTCGCGCCTGATGTATAGGTTAGAAGAATGGGAATCTGGACAATCCATTGATATTGCCCTTTGACGATCCCTTCGGATGTCAGGATCGGCGCACCCGCGGGAACCGCCGAAACTTCCTGCGTCAATGATTCAACTGATTCGATAATCCGCGCCTGTTGCAGGGCGGTGGAGAAGCTTTCCCAGCCAGCGCGCGTGAAGTGACGCGAAGATTCCTGCAGATTGCGACGGTAATTGCTGAAACTGAAAGACATAGTTTCGGAAACAGACTGCGCCGCCCACGATAACAATGCCGGGGTCGACAGGTTTGGCTGATTCAGCGGGACCATCGGAATCAGGCGGCCATCCTCGGTAGTGGCGAAATAACGGTTTTCCGGCTGGTGCGCATATATAACGAAATACATCGCGCCGATCAGGCCGAAAATAACGAGGGCCTGCACAATTGCAACACGCAGCGCAAGGCGATAACCATCGCGGTAAAATTCATTGCGGACAACAACACGGCCAAGGCCCGTTGTATCCATGGCTTCGGGCTTGGTCACAGCCTTTTTGACGCGGCCGCTATCCTGGCCCAAAGGGCGGATATTCCGGGGGTTGGGCGCTTTTTGTTGGTTGTCGTCGGTCATGAATATAAAAGGGCTGTTTTCCAGTGGATGTCATAATAATAGAAGGCGGGGCGCGACCCGTACGGATCACCCCTTCCTCATTGGAACATATTCGCCCGGAAAGAACAATTTCTGACTTCAGACTTGTCCGCAGGCAAATCAAAAACTTTTTACGCATTTGCAAACGGGGGAGACAAACGTGCGTTTTGGTTTTAAAATATGGTAAGATTTTTTCAGGGCTTGAAGAAACCACGTTTTTTCAAGGTATTATGCCATATAGACCGATAACGGCGAATTTGCCTCAAAAATCGGGAAAATGGTGTCTAAGAGAGGGTGCGCGTTGCTTAACACAACCTATCGCAGTATCGGACTGACCATCTGCCTTGTGGCGGGTCTATCGACGTCCCTGCCCGCGATGCCTTCTTATGCACAAACTTCTGCCAGCAGCTCTTCCGGCGGCGCAGGCGGACTCCTCGATCCCTCCACCTTCATGTCGGATCCGGCAAGCCTGATGACCGCGCCCGGCGGCACCAACGCCAACGTCCTCAATCTTCTCACCGGCAGCGGGTCCGGCAACCAGATGACAAGCCTGCTCGGCTCCACCCTTGCCTCGATGCCGGGATCGCAAGCCAATGCGGGTCAGGCGACCAGTCTTCTGCAATCTATTCAAAACGGTGTCGGCAGCGGCGCAATGAGTCCTGAACTCGCCACCAACCTGATCGGCGGCATCACCAGCAATCCGCAACTCACGCAAGCGCTTATGGGCGTCCAAGGTGTCGGTGAAATGGCGGGCGGCATTGGTGACATTCAAAAACTAATGGGCAACTCCGGTATTATGAGTGCCCTGCAAGGCAAATCACCCATGCAGCAAGCCGCTGGGATTGACCAGATGTTGCAAACCGCGACAGGTGGCGGGGCCAGCAGTCTTTCCCCCGCTGCACAGCAAGCACTGGCGGAACAGATTAAAACACAGATGCCTGAACTGGCGAACATGATGGAACAAATGGGCCCGCTCGGCGAGGTTCTGGGCGGCATGCTGGATCAGGCTGGCGGATTGTTCGGCGGTCTTTTTGGTGGTGGCGCTGGTGGAGGGTCCAGCAGCAGTTCATCATCATCGAGTAGCAGCTCCAGTGGCGGCGGGCGCGATAAAGACACGGGCAATTACGAACTGAAAAGCAAACCTGTTGAAGATCCACCGGCGTTTCAGGCTTGCGGACCTTGCGCGGATGTTGCCAAGAAAATTGCGGACCATTACGAAGCGGTTCGTCAGAAACTGAAAAACGAATTCATCAAACACCGCCGCTGGATTGTGAATACTTATTGGAAAGAACACATCCTTCCGGCCCTGATGTTGATGGCGGAACAATTGTCCGTCGTAGGGATCGCGCAGGTGGAAATGATCGGCGCGATGCTGGATGCAAAACATCAACTGGAAACCCAGCGTCTGTTCCAGCAGCTTACAGCACAGGCCCACAAGGATTACCATCCCTCCGAAGGCATGTGTACATTCGGAACAACTGTGCGCTCCCTTGCCGCATCGGAACGAAAATCGAACCTGACGCAGGTGGCCGTGGCGTCGCGCATGATGCAACGCCAGACCATGAGCGGCGATGTGGTTTCGTTTGAAGGCGATGTATCAGACAGCGTTTCCCGCATGATACGGTTTACCAAAACCTATTGCGACAAGGCCGACAATGCCAATGGCCTCGATAAGCTTTGCAAGGATGTCGATAGCGCCCCTGAACGCCGCAATATCGATGTCGACTATACCCGCAATGTTGAATCGCGCCTGACACTGGATGTTGATCTGACGCAGGATGGCGCACAGACCGAAGATCAGGAAGATCTTTTCGCGTTGGCCGCCAACCTCTATGCCAACAACATCGCGCCAAAAATTGAATCCGGCAAACTCGCCAACGATAAAGAACAAATTCGTCAGGACAGCGCTGAACGTCTTCTTGACCTTCGGTCCATCTATGCCAAGCGGTCTGTGGCGCAAAACTCCTTCGCGGCAATCACGGCAATGCGGTCTGCCGGGGATGCAGGCTCTGCTCCCTATACCAAGGCCTTGATCAAGGAACTAGGTATCACTAGCACAGATGAAATAAACAAGATCCTTGGGGAAAACCCCAGCTATTTCGCGCAGATGGAAGTGCTGACCAAGAAAATTTATCAGAACCCGACCTTCTACACTGAACTCTATGACAAGCCCGTCAATGTGGAGCGCAAAGGCGCGGCGATTGAGGCGATTTCCCTGATGCAGGATCGTGATCTCTACAACAGTTTGCTGCGGTCCGAGGCCGTTCTTTCCGTACTTCTTGAAACTATGCTGATCAAGGAACAGGCAAAAGTTGTCAACGCTATCCCTGAAGGCAGCGGGACTGGCAGCAGCGGTTCAGGAACAGGGGGGGGCAACTGATGATAATATTCATGCGCAAGTCTCTACTCGCACTCATAGCCCTGTGCCTGTTCGTGACTTCGCTCGGGCTTTCGCCGATCAAGGGGCAAACAAACACAGCCTATGCTATGTGTACCTGTAATGGAGCCTGCGCCCCGTTTGTTCAAATGTGCCGTGATGCCGCCGTCAATGAATCGGCCAAGCAGCGCGACTACACCAACAAGCCGTACAAAAGCGAAAACGATACTGGCTTCACTGAAAATGAGTTCGTCATTCACCGCGAATGGATGGTGAAGGTTCTGTTTGAAATGCACATCCTCCCCGCCCTGATGCTGTTCGCTGAACAGATTACGGCGATGGCAATGCATCAGGTTGTAGTGATTGGGGCCTTCCTCGATGCCAAGCACCAGATGGAAACGCAGCGCCTGTTCCAGGAACTGATGGCCCGTGCGCACAAGGATTATCATCCCTCCGAAGGCATGTGTACCTTTGGAACCAACGTGCGGTCCCTCGCCGCATCGGATCGCAACATGGATCTTTCGGCCATGGGCTTTTCGAACCGCGTATTGCAACGTGAACTTCTGTCCGGCGATGCGGTTGCCACCAACGGCCGCGCCACGGATTTTGTCTCCCGCCTGAAGCAATTCCGTGAAGTGTACTGTAATCCCAAGGACAATGGCGGTGCGCTTGATCTGCTCTGTCCTAACCCGGTGGACACAACCCGTGTGAACAAGGATATCGATTTCACCTCAACCTTTGAAAACCCGCTGACCCTGAAACTCGATTTCACGGAAGAAGGCGATCCCGATCATGAAGACAACAAACATGAAACGACGGTATCGGCCGATGAAGAAGACGTTCTCGCCCTCTCCGCCAACCTCTATGCCCACATTCTGCCGCCGGTTATACCGCCGGGTTTTCTGTCCAATGAAAATGGCGAATTGAATCTGTCGGATGGCGGCGCAGTCGGCCATTACATGAACATCCGTTCCATCGCCGCCAAACGTTCTGTCGCCCGCAACTCTTTCGCCGCCATTGCCGCGATGAAATCGCAAGGTGAAAAAGAAGTTCAGCCTTATATGTTCGCCCTGATGAAAGAAATGGGCATCAAAGAGGAAGAAGAGCTGAAAAAATATCTGGGTGATCGTCCCAGCTATTACGCGCAGATGGAAGTTCTGACCAAGAAGCTGTACCAGAACCCAAGCTTCTATACCGAACTCTACGACAAACCCGCCAACGTCGAACGGAAGAATGTTTCGATGGAGGCCATTGAGCTGATGCAAAAACGCGATATCTATCGCAGCATCCTGCGCTCCGAAGCTATTCTTTCCGTCATGCTGGAAACCGCGTTGATGGAAGAACAGGACCGGGTCGTCAACGAAGTCAACATCCTGCCGGAAGATGGCAAGATGATTGACATACCGTGATGAAGGCCGGAGATGCAATGGCGAACGAAAAACGGAAAGACAGGGCAAAAAAAATCGCATTCGGTGCGTGCTGTCTTACGTTGATCGGTGCAGGTATCTTTATTTTTACCTTTATAAACAACTCACGTCACGATTACCTGACAATATCCGGCCTTGATGGCAAGGCATCCGTTGATATCACGCTCGAACAAAAGGGTGGGACCCGCACCCTCACACCAAAATATGAAGACAGGGCATTTTATCTCCCTTCCATCGACAACCTGCCCGAAGGTGATTACATCCTGACCGCCACGATGCAGGATGGCGGCAAATACAAGGACGTTCGCTTCCTCGTCAATCGCGGCAAAGGGCATGTCTCTATCATCGCCAGCGGTTTTACACCGAAGGAATCTTTATCGTTCGGACAAAAATCTGGTCTGCATTTCGATTGGAATGGCCGGATTGAACTGGAGCAATCTTTCTCCTCCAGAAATAACGGGGCCATCTGCCTTGAAACTAATGAAGGTCTGAATATCTGCCACATCGTCAAAGGCGGTGCGGCATGAAATATATCCTCGCCCTCTCCTGCCTTTTCTTTTGCTTTATGTTTG
>CAZUYV010000083.1:0-8029 GCA_964624435.1 uncultured Micavibrio sp.
CTACCTGTCCAAGCTCCGCATGATCCTGCGTTACCTCGCCACATGCGATGGCAACATGGAAGAAGGTTCCATGCGCGCAGACGTCAACGTTTCCGTCCGCAAGCCCGGTGACGGCCTTGGCACACGCTGCGAGATCAAGAACGTCAACTCGGTGAAGGCCGTTCAGCAAGCCATCGAATATGAATCCGCCCGTCAGGTTGAAATCATCGAAGGCGGCGGCACCATCAAACAGGAAACACGCCTGTGGGACCCGACGAAAATGGAAACACGGTCCATGCGGTCCAAGGAAGAAGCGCATGACTATCGTTATTTCCCAGACCCCGACCTCCTGCCGCTCGAACTCGATCAGGCATGGGTAGACTCGATCAAGAAAACATTGCCGGAATTGCCAGATCAAAAGAAACACCGCTTCATGAAAGATTACGGTCTTTCAAATTACGATTCCGGCGTTCTGATTGCGGAAAAAACCCGCGCTGAATATTACGAATCCGCGGCAAATGATTCCGATCCAAAACTCGCTGCCAACTGGATTCTCAATGAACTGCTCGGCCTCCTGAACAAGGAAGGCAAAGATATTACTGAGAGCCCGATTGGCGCGAAACAGATTGGCGGCCTTGTCGCCCTCATCAAAGACAACACCATTTCCGGCAAAATCGCCAAGGATGTGTTTGCCGAAATGTACACATCCGGCAAGGATGCGGGAACCATTGTCGATGAAAAAGGTTTGAAACAGGTTACCGATGTCGGTGCGCTGGAATCTATCGTCGATAAAATCATCGCCGCCAACCCGGACAGCGTTGCGGGCTATAAGGCCGGTAAAGACAAACTGTTCGGCTTTTTCGTCGGGCAAGTCATGAAAGAAACCGGTGGCAAAGCCAACCCTGCCATCATCAACGATCTATTGAAAAAGAAGCTGTCATGAAAAAATTCATCCTGATTATCCTGCTGACACTGGCATTTCCCGTAGCGGCGCAAGCTCAAGACACCGCCCGCTTCTGTGCCGAAGTGAATGCGCAAAAGCAATCCTGCCAAACCAAGCGCGTGGATTGCTCTTTCATGATGAAAGATGTCGATGCCAAAACACTCGACACGATCGACCAGATCAAAGGCTGCGGCCCCGGCAAAGCCGACCCTGCCGTTCTGCAATCACCGCAATACCCAGAACTTGGAACTCTTGTCTGCTGCCTTGGCAACGGAATTCGCTAATCCGGGTTTTATCATCAGACCGCAAGACGGCTTCTTCGTCCTGCGTGATGATTTGATTTCCGGCGGAACAAAACGCCGCGCCCTTACTTTTCTTTTGCAGAAAACACCACAAAGCCGCATCGCCTATGCCGGCACAGTGATGGGCCATGGTGCCCTCGCCCTTGCCCACGCCGCGCAAGATTGCGGCAAGAAGGCCCATATCTTTATCGCCACCGACAATATCGACCATCCGATCCTTGAAAAAATTCAGGGCACTGGCGCGCTGCTTCATCTTGAAGAACCGCAACCGATCAACACTCTTTACGCCGCCGCCCAAACCTGGCAGAGCGCCAATGACAGCGTCCTGTTCCCGCCTGGCTTTGATATGCCGGATTTTGAAGAATGTATGATCGATGCTGTCCGCGGTCTGGATGTATCGCCCTATCCGGAAATATGGACGACATCCGTCACGGGCACGCTGACCCGTTGTCTAAAACGCGCGTTCCCCCACAAAGTCTTTAAAACCGTTAGTGTTGTTAAACTGGGCGGTCCTGCCGATTTTACCACCCCGGAAAAATACCATCAGGCCGCCATCGAATCCGCGCCCTACCCATCCTGCCCCTATACCGATTCCAAGCTGTGGCAATTTGCCCGGAATCACGCGACGCCCGGCGCTTTGCTCTGGAATACCGCGGGCTAGGCCGCCTTGCCATACTGGCCTATGTACGATATTCTTGATGCCATGAAACAAACGCATGAATATAAAGTTATTCTTTATCGCGAAGGCATGCTGGGCTCCCTCTTCCTTGGTAGTTCCAAGGTTGATCCCGAACGTTTTTCTGAATTCCTCAATCGTAACGCCGCTGAAGGTTGGCGGGTTGTAACGATGGAAAAAGAATCCCGCCGCATGCTTCTTTTCTTCGAACGCGAAGCCTTCCTCGTTGTACTGCAAAGGGATGTTGCATGATGAACCGCACGCTTTTGATGATCATGATTGGCCTCACCATCGCCGCCGCCGCGATTATTATTCTCAATATATGGGGCGTGTCGTTTGGCGACCTGTTCCTGAAACTACTCGGCACCATTGGCGTCCTCATCCTTCTGGTTGGCTTCCTGATGGTCGTCAAACTCGATTTCGGCGAACATAAACGCCTCAAGGACCAAAACTACATCGATTAATCCTCACGAAAGTTTCTTATGGCTGATCTCATTCCCCTTCTTTACACGCAAAAATCCCGCCATCGCGTGATGGTGGCAATCAGCTGGGATGAACGGGCGGATAAGGCCACAATTGTTGATAAACTGCGCGGCACCAATCAACAACATGATCTCGACATCGCCTGCTTCGTCTTTGATCAGGATGGCAATTACGTTGATTTCGTCGGCGCCATGGCACAGGACGCGATGGATAGCACGGGATGCATCTATCACAGCGGCGATGATGCCACTGGCGCAGGCATGGGCGATGATGAATCCATCTCTGTGGAACTGGCCGATCTGCCGGGAACAACAACCGACCTGATCTTCGTCACGGAAATTCGCTCCGACCATGTCTTCTCGCAAGTGGATGATCCGACATTGCGCATTGCCGATGGCATGACCGACAAGAATTTATACGAATATCACATGACGGATCCAAAGGGCGCGAATACCACGGCCTGCATTATCGCTCGCATCACCCGCGATCTGTCATCCCCGACCGGATGGTCCCTGCACCCGATTGGGGATTATCCCGATCTTGCGAACGTTTCCGACTGGGGCAGCTATTTGGCGCGGTACCTGTAATTTAGCCAGGAACGAAGCCCGCGCTGTGGTTGGCCCTGCGCAGCCCGAAAAAAGGCCGAATTTTTGCCCATTTGACCCTACATCCTGCATTGATTTGACCTAAAAAGTCTGTTAATTCATTGACCTGTTGCGGAGACGTGGCCGAGAGGCTGAAGGCAACGGTTTGCTAAATCGTCATACGGGTTAAACTGTATCAAGGGTTCGAATCCCTTCGTCTCCGCCACTTTCTTCATAGCAACTTGAATAACTTAAAAATCTGCCTCTTTTAAAATCCCGAATACGTATATCATTTGATGGAAAGGCGGAGGATGCCAGATGCCATCAAAGCTCAAATTCATATATCCGATCATTTTTGCCTATTTCATCGGGGTGGCAATTTCGCTGTCCATTTTTTTCTATGCCCGGCAAGCGGAAAATCTGGAATCCTATAACAAGCTTACCGAAAAAACGGCGGGCTTTGAGCGCGAATTCAGCGAGCATCTACAACATTATGATTCACTGCTAGAAGCTACAGCGGCATTCTTTTCGTCCTCAGAAAGCATAACCACGGAAGAGTTTGAAACCTTTACATCACGTCTGTTGCAACATTCACCGGAAGCCATCAGCATACAATTTGTGGTGAAAGTCCCGGGCCAGTCCCTACCCGCTTACATCAATACATATCAGGCATCCTCAGATCCCGATTTTAAAGTCTGGCAATATACCTCAAATGGTCAGAGTCCTGTCGTGGCCGGAACAGGATATCATTTCCCTTTGCATTTCATGAGTGACAAACGAGGCGAAGAAATCAATACGGGTTTTGACCTATTTAGCATTCCCGAACTGACTGAAACCTTTACCAAAGCAGAAAAAATAAGTGAGCCGATCCTTTCCCCCCCTTTCAAGGCCTTTGAAGAAAATAATGACGACGATTATAAAGATGACTTTTATGCCGTTTTGGCTCTCGATCCGGACGGTGCATCCCGCCCGGAGAATACGGAGCAAGGCTATATCGTTTTGGGCGTTGATTTACGTGAGGCGATATCCAAATTCCTAGATACAGCCCTGGCGAAAGAAATCGGTATCCGCATATCTCTACTTACCGGGCAGACTCCGCATACTCTATATGAAGTTAAACATAGGTCCGTGTTTCAGCCTGAAAAGACCAATAGCTTTTCCGTCATGGGACAAACATTTAAGATAGAATATTCCTTTGGTAAGGCGTTGAGGCTTACGACCCGCTGGCATTCTTATTCAATGCTTTTTGGCGGACTGATCCTGACTCTGCTTTTGACGGCATATGTCTATTTATGGCGCATGAAACGTGAACGCGAGCAAAAAGCCCATGAAAAACTACATGCGGAAATCCTCGAAAAGGAAGCCATATACTCGCAAATGCAGGCGACGCAGGAAGAATCCAGCAGGCAAAAAACGCTTCTAAAAACCATTCTGGACAATATGCCGCTGGCCGTATTCGCAAAAGATGTCAAAAATGGATATCGCTATGCGATGCTGAACAAAGCGGCAGAAGACGTGTTCCATATCAAGGAATCCGATGCTTTTGGCAAAACAGATTATGATTATTTCCCCAAAGAAGAAGCCGATTTTTTTAGATCGACCGACATAAAGGTCATGTCTGAAGGACATGTCGTCGATATCGACGCTGAGAACGTAACGAATGCTAATGGCACATTTACGGCCCACACGATCAAGGTCCCCGTCTATGATGCGAATGGCAATCCTGAATTGCTGGTCGGAATATTAGAAGATGTGACTGAAAAAATTAGAGTTCTTGAGGAACTGCAGCTTGCCAAAGGACAGGCCGAAGCCGCCAACGTGGCGAAGTCCGATTTTCTTGCAAATATGTCTCACGAATTACGCACTCCCTTGAATAGCATTCTCGGCATGAACCGGTTGCTTCTCCAATCAGATCTCGCGCAGGAACAACGGGAGTTGGCGGATAGTGTTTTCCGCTCGTCCGTCAACCTGCTGGAAATCGTGAATGATATTCTGGACCTGTCAAAAATTGAGGCAGGTGAAATGATTCTGGAGAATATCAGCTTTGACATTCACTATGTCTTTTCTAGTGTTTTTCACACATTGGAACCCCTGGCGCAGGAAAAGAATATTACCCTGTCTCGCGATTACGACACGGATTTCCCCTATGTTCAGGGCGATCCGTTGCGCGTGACCCGGGTGCTGATCAATGTGATTAGTAATGCCATTAAGTATACCGATCATGGAACTGTATCGTTCAAAGCCTATCAAAAAAAGCTTGATAACGATCACGTTGAAATATGTTGTGAGATCAAAGATACAGGCATTGGTATATCCGAAGATCAGTTAGAACGTATTTTTGAAAAATTCGGGCAGGCCGATACGTCTACGACACGGAAATATGGTGGCACAGGACTTGGCCTAGCGATCACACGGCAACTAATCGATATGATGGGCGGAACAATTGCCGTTGAGAGCAAGATTGGAATTGGTTCGATCTTCAAAATTTCAATTCCCTTTGCAACAACTACAGAATTAAGCCCGCAAAGCCGATCTCGTAAAAAACGAGATGCGACAGGGACAATTCCCCCTCAAAAGGCCCGCATTTTGATTGCTGAAGATCACCCCGCCAATCAGATTCTAATTCGTAAACTTATGAGCAAGTTTGGTGTCGAACATTTTGTGATCACCAACAATGGGCGGGAAGCCTTGGAACAATATCAGACAGCTTCATGGGATGTCCTCTTGATGGATTGCCACATGCCTGAAATGAATGGCTACGATACCACTACTGAGATACGTAACCGCGAACGGGAGAGCGGCAAGCATCTTCCCATTGTGGCCATGACGGCCAACGCCATGGTTGGGGAGCGGGAAAAATGCCTTCGATACGGTATGGATGACTACATAAGCAAGCCAATTGATATGGACGAATTGAAAGATATTCTGGGCCAATGGCTTGTTTTCGAAAATGAAGCCAAAATGGCCATTCAATCTCGTGATGAAAGCGCCCCCGTCGATTTCACACAAATGAGAACTTTTACCGATGGCGATATAGACACGGAAAAAGAACTGATTGGTGTGTTTGTTCAACAATCGGACATTAATGCCCAAACCCTAAAAGAAAATGCTTCTGGTCAAGATGTCAGCGCTTGGACTGAAGCTGCACATATGATGAAGGGCGGCGCGGGTGGAATTGGCGCCTTTGTACTGCAGAAACTTTGTAACGAGGCGCAGCATTTTGCCGGGACAGAGGAAGAACGTATCGTTCTGCATGAAAAGATTGCGGAAGAATATCTACGCGTGAAAGACTATCTGAAATTAACCGGGCTTTTGGGTTAGGAAATCGTTGGGCATTTCTGCATGACTGCGAGCAGCCTGTCTTTGGTAAAAGGCTTGGCAAGAAACCCTTTTGCCCCCTGCTTTGTTGCCAAAACAACATTCTCTGGTGAACTGTCCGAACTAAGCATAACGACATAGGCTTGGGGATCGAACGCTAGAATGGCTTCAAGGTTCTCAAGCCCGTCCTTTCCTGGCATATGAATATCGAGAAACAAAATATCAGGCGAGTATTTTTTATAGGCTGATACAATTTCACTGCCATGAATAACGTCATGAACGGTATAGCGGGGATCTACGCCCTTTCTAACAAGCGTTCGCATATACATGTCATCATCTGCAATCAGAATAACATTCTCTGTACGAGCCCGGCGCTTTAACGCGAATTCCGACAATTTTTCCGGCTCATCGAAATTGATAAGGATTTTAAAGCGGCCTAAATTTTCTGCCGTAGGTTTTTCAATCTGAACCTCACATCGACCCTTGGGTAATTTTTCTTCAATGCGTTTGGCCATCTCAGGAGGGCTTGCCTCGCGACCCTCCCGGACGATCATAAGCAATTCATGGTCATTACAGATAAAAATACGACCTTCTTTGACCTGAAATAATTCCAACAAATAACTGGATGCATTCTGTGAGGTAAAAGCATCCCCTTCTGTTGCTTTTAATTTAATTGTGACAAGCTGCCACTCTTCTGCAAAATGTTTGATTGCTGGCAGGAAAGCCAAAAATTGATGTTGCTGCTTGTTACTAAGAATTTCCATAGAGGCATCCAAGGTTATTCTTATATTCTGCCCTAATAATTTAAAAATGTAGTTAACAAAATGCTACTGTACATAGGCATGTATGGCGGAATGTGGCCATTTCCCCGATAAAAAAATTGCTTCTGTAACCTATTATGATACATAAAGCCCCGTGTCCGACAAAAAACGCATCCTTCTCCTGACCCATGAATTTCTGCCGTTTCGCGGCGGCATTGCAACCTACTGCGCCGAAATGGCGGAAAACGCGGCGCAGATGGGACATGATGTCACTGTGATGGCTCCACATTATAAGGGGATGAGCGCGCAGGAAGATTCCGACAAACCATACAAGATGATCCGGTTCAAACATGAACCGACACATCTGCGCAAAATGATCCGCCTGTTTTTGCAATTCCTGCGCATCAATCCCAAAGATTATGATGTTGTCCATGCTGCGGAATGGACGCCCGCCGTCGTGCTTCACGCTCTCTGGCCCTTCAAAAAAATTCCGTTCATCGCTACTGTGCATGGGACAGACGTCTATATCCTCGAAACATTGCGCCTTGTGACAAAACTGCGGGGGCATGATTTCTTTCGCCACGCCTCGCGTGTCACCACCAACAGCAATTACACGGCAAACCTTCTTCGCCAGTACCACCCCTATTTAACCGGCGATAAGATCAAGGTCACGTTGCTCGGCGTCAATCCCTACTGGTATGATCGCTCGGAAAACCCGCGCGCTGTTTTGGGCCGTTATAATGTCCCGGCTGATCGCAAAGTTCTTTTGACCGTTGCCCGCCTTGATGAACGCAAGGGCCATCGGGGCATGCTGAAGGCGCTGACCCTACTGCCGCAGAATGTGAAAGATCAACTTGCCTATGTCATCGTCGGCAAGACCGGCAATCCCGCCTACATGGAAGAATTGAAAACACTGGCGGCCGGGTGCGGCGTGCCTGTCACCTTCACCGGGCCGATCGAGCGTGATGACGTCCGCGATTTTT
>CAZUYV010000084.1:0-8009 GCA_964624435.1 uncultured Micavibrio sp.
TGAGGACACAGGTATTCCTGCACGCCATCCTGATTTTTGCCTCGCTGATGACCCAACCGCTTTTCCTCGAAAATGTCCCCACCCCGCCAATTGATGGCGGACAAACACTCTGGCAATTGGGTGCCATGTTGATTTGTATCGGCGGCCCGTTCTTTGTCCTCGCCGCCAGTGCGCCTTTGTACCAATATTGGTTTTCAAGAAGCGAGCATAAGGATGCCGCCAACCCCTACTTCCTGTATGCCATCAGCAATCTGGGAAGCATGTCGGCCTTGCTGCTTTATCCTACTGTGATCGAACCATTGATGACTTTGACGGCCCAGAAATTCTTCTGGCTCGCCGGATATACAGGCATGCTATTGCTCACCGGTCTTTGTGCCTTACGGGTTCTGAATAGTGGTAACAAAGCCAATGTTGCAATCACAACCGCTCCGCCATTCACCATTCGCTGGGGCGATCGGGCAAAATGGGTGTTGCTGGCCTTTATACCCTCCAGCCTGATGCTCGGCCTGACAACCTTTGTCACAACGGATATTGCCTCGGTTCCAATGCTCTGGATTATTCCACTGGCTCTTTACCTTGCGACGTTCATTATTGCCTTTGCCCGTAAATCTATCCTTACGCAACAGACCCTGCACAGAATAGCGCCCTATGCCCTGGTCGCCATTACCACCGTCATGCTGCTGCAATTCATACGTCTGGAACAGATATGGATGATAATTATCCATCTTCTGGTTTTCTTTATCTTTGCGCTTTATTGTCACACTGAATTGGCGGCCCGCAGACCGCCTGCATCGGGGCTAACGGAATTTTATCTGCTGATCTCCCTTGGCGGAGTCTTGGGCGGTATCTTCAACGCCATCATCGCCCCGGTTATATTTCAAATTCCAACCGAATATTGTCTGGTCCTTGCCTGCATGGGATTTATCATCTGGGGCACATCCTCTGCCGGGGCAAATCCGTTTGCCGGTAGATCATGGAAATCCATCCTGACAAACGTGGTGATTACAGTGATCGGCGGGATCCTGATATATGACCTTTGTTTCAGGGTTTGGGGCGACATGAAAATCCTTTGGGCCCTGCTGCTTGGATATCTGATTATTGCCAGTGTGCATCAGAGGGCGGCTTTAACAATCTTATGTGCGCTCGCGCTGTTTTGTTTCCAGCCCAGTTATTTTGGCACAAAAGACAGCTTGATTATCAAACGAAATTATTTCGGTGTATTGAAGGTCGTGGAAAAAGGGCCCGTACACTATTTTTATCATGGCACCACCCAACATGGCGCGCAGTTCATGGCACCGGGATCGGAAAAGGAACCTGTCAGCTATTACGACCGGCTAGGCCCTGCCGGTGATATTTTTGAAAATCTGGGAAGGAAAGAAGGTCCGCAGAAAGTTGCAGCTCTCGGCCTGGGGGTTGGCAGCATCGCCTGCTATCAGCATGAAAACCGCAGCTTTGATTTCTACGAAATTGATCACGACGTTGTTGAAATCGCCCAAGACCCTCGTTTTTTTAGATATCTCACCAACTGCCCTGAATATACCGTCATTCTTGGCGATGCCCGTATGAACATGGCCAAGGCTCCATCCGGCAAATATGACCTTATTTTTCTGGATACATTCAATTCCGACAATATCCCGGTTCACATGATGACCCGCGAAGCGATCAAAACCTACCTCGATAAACTGGCACCGGGCGGCGTTATGGCGATCCATATTTCCAATCGTTATCTTGATCTAAGCTACACTCTGGCAGCGATTTCTCAGGACCTGGGGCTGTATAGCCTTCTCAAAAACTATGAACCCAAGAAAAAGACTAAAAACTCACCCAGCATGCTCAATCTTCAGAGTAACTATGTCATTCTGGCGCGCAGTCCGATGGATCTGAATTTCTTTATAACCCAAAGAAGCTGGGCACCACTGTCGAATGATATTGGCGTGAAAGCATGGACGGATGACTATGTGAATATTCTCTCCAGCCTGTACATTATGCATCAGCGTTAATCACTGGCTTTGAAGGCTTACTTGCATTGCGCGGTCTTCAATCTCCACGACCCAGAGATCGGGATCGCGTTGAGTAGCTTTGGCAATATAGACATCTGCGTCTTTTTCTGAAACGACTGCCTCGCCCATAGCATCAACCCAGCCAAGCTCGCCTTTAAGATCACGTTGCTGGATCAACAGGCGGCATTGCCCCGTCATATCGGATATTTTCTGCAAGACGATTCCCCCTGTCTTATCGCCGCGTGCAGCAACATAGACGCCGTGGCCTTCGCCGGACAGGCGGCGTATCTCGGCTTCAATCCATAAATGAGTGGGGATTCTGGTGTCGCTCGACATAAATTAGTTTGCGCGCTGGCCGGATTGTTCAAACACCCAGCATTCAATCACGTTCTCGGCGACGGGTCCCGGGGTCGGACGATGGTACTTAAGAATGTTTGCCGCTATCTTCTTGGCCTCACATTCGCCGACGCCACTTTTGCAAAGACCGCAATAGGCATTGAGGACGATATCCTTGCAATGAACACCAGATTCCGCTTCAAATTCCGCCAGAAGTTTTAAAAAGCAGCCGCAGCCCGGCCCTGTTTCGCACATGAAGTTCCCCTTGAGGGTGAGATTACGCGATCTTGTTTTTAAGTTTGCGTCCGTAAAGTTCCAGGCGATGGTCAACGAGCTCAAAACCCATTTCACGGGCAATCTTTTCTTTGATCTTCTCAAGCTCCGCATTCTGGAACTCGATCACTTCACCGGATTCCAGATCTATCAGGTGGTGGTGGTGATCCATGTTGGTTTCATAGCGGGAGAAGCTCTCGTTAAATTCATGGCGCGTGACGAGATCAAGTTCGTCCAGCATGTTCAGTGTGCGGTACACAGTGGCGATGCTGATGGTTGGATCGACGCCTTTGGCGCGTTCGTAAACCGCTTCCACGGATGGGTGGTCGGCAGACTCCCCCAAAACTTTTAGAATGGTTTTGCGTGGCCCGGTCATTTTCAGGCCGGCATTGATACAGCGTTGTTCGAGGTCGGTCATAATATTCTCCCACTTTTGTATGGATGGGGAGATATTAATCTGCTGCGCGGCTCGTGTCCATGCCTGTGTTTTCGTGAAGTTTTACAGGATGTTGAACCCGGACGCGGGATACCGGGAAGGTAATGGTGACTTTGGTCCCCTGCCCGGTGTCGGATTCAAGCTGGAGAATACCGCCATGCAGTTCCGCCATCGCTTTTGTAAGCGGCAGGCCAAGGCCCGTTCCCTGCTGGCTGTTGCTCCGGGTCGGGTCGTGAATCTGGCCGAACGGCTCCATCGCTTCCTTGATCCGGTTTCTGGGAATCCCGACGCCGTAATCCTGAACGATCAGTTGCAGATTCTGATCCGCATCCATCTGCGCCCGTACATCAATCGATCCGCTCTTGTGCGAATATTTGATGGCGTTGGTAACAAGGTTGATCAGGATCTGGCGGACAAGGCGCGGATCGGCATAAAGATACGGCAGCTCTTTTGAAACGCTTTCGCGGATTTCAAGGCCACTGCTGAAGGCCCGATTGGCCATGATGCGCGTGACAGATTGAACAAGGCCATAAATATCGATTTCCTGTTCATCGAGTTCAACTTTACCCGCCTCAATTTTCGACATATCGAGCACTTCATTGATAATCTCAAGCAGGTGCTTCGCGCTCATATGAATATCACTCTGGTATTCATTGTATTTGGGGCTGCCCAATGGTCCGAATGTTTCCTTGATGATCATCTCCGAAAAACCAATGATCGCATTCAAAGGGGTGCGCAATTCATGCGACATATTGGCAAGGAAGGCCGATTTTGCATGATTGGCTGCATCGGCCTGTTCCTTGGCGATCCGCAGCGAATGCTCCATTTGCTTGCGCAAAGTAATATCCATGATGGTCGTCACCTGGAAACGGCGCTTTTGACTAAGCTCTAGCGTGGCTGTGGTGAAAAGGACGTTGGCTGTGCTGTTGTTCTTGCGCATCAATTTCATTTCACCCGAACTGCGGATACCGCCGCGGATAAAATCCTCATGATTGCGGCGGGCAAGATCACGTTCATCCGCACCAATAATATTAATAAAATCAAGACCGATCAGGTCATTGCGGTTCCAGCCGTAAATCCGGATGAAGCTGTCATTCACTTTGACGATACGGCGGTTGTGGTCGGTTACAATAATACCGACCTCGCTGACATCGAAAATGGAGGTCAATAGCAACAACGCATCATCACGTTCCCGTTGCAGCGCCGAGTCATCCACGAGCGCAGGCTGGGCAATAACATCGAGCACATCAATATTGCCATTTTCATCCAGCACTGGGCTGATCCAAAATCCCGGTACATGAACATTGCCCGGAAAGGATGGCAAAGATTGAATGGTCACGGGCGTTTTGCGTTTTACGCTGACCTGAAAAGAATGAATGAGGTGATTGGCGTTTTCGGAATCAAGCAAATCGAGCAGGTTTTTTCCGAGAAGATCTTTTTCACTTTTATCGAAGTAATCGCAGGCCTTCCTGTTGACGGAAACAAGCGCAAAGTTGCCGTCTTCCGGCTTCACGATGAAGCGCGGAACCGGCATATGGTCGAAAAGCGTCTTGTGATCGACGTCTTTGGTCATGCGTGCCCCTCTAAGACAACAATCTTCATTATACACTACTTGGTATGGGTTAATGGTTTATTAACCCTTCCGGCGGGAAAATAATATAAATATCAACGGATTAGGGTTAATATGTGCCGAATAGTCGGTCCCCTGCATCGCCCAGTCCCGGCATGATATAAGCCTTTTCATTCAGGCCGATATCGAGCGAAGCCGTAAAGATTGGCACATGGCTGTATTTCTTTTGCATGACGGCGACGCCTTCCGGTGCGGCGACAAGGCACATCAGGACCAGCTTTTCCGACGGCACACCATTCTTCACCAGCACATCACAGACATATTCGGCCGAATGACCCGTGGCAAGCATCGGGTCCGTGATGATATAGAGGTTCGGCTGCGTCTGCGGCAGGCGCACCAGATATTCTACCGGGCGATGCGTGGTTTCGTCGCGATACACACCGACATGGCCGATATAACAATCGGGAATCAGCTCAACCAGACCTTCCGCCATACCAAGCCCTGCCCGCAAAATAGGAACAACAACAGGCAGTGGCCCCGCTAGCACGGGCGCTTGCATTTCCTGCATCGGCGTTTCTATGGTTTTTGTTTTGATGGGAAGGTTGCGAGTAACTTCATACCCCATCAGCAATGAGATTTCCCGCAGCAGGCGGCGAAATTCGCCGGTTGGGCATGTCTCATCGCGCATGCGGGATAATTTGTGCTGAACAAGGGGATGTTCGATGATGAAAAGATTTTTGAAATCGGCGTGTTTTTTCATGGATGCTTCCGCAAACAACTAAAAATGTAAGGATGAATTGAATGAGCGGAAACGGCTATTTTTCCGCCTTGATGGTATGAACGTAGCGCTGCAAAGGACTAAGGTCATTATAGGCCAGTACTGTACCCTTTGCGTTGATCCCTTCAAGGTCTTTTTTCATGTTATCGATCATGGTGTCGATATCATCGCCCTCAACGGGTTCGGCCACCAGCACAACAACGGTGATTTCCTTGCCGGGGTTCTGGGGCTGGGCGATATGGGCATCATGGATACCGGCGCTGAGACGGCCCGAAGCCGCCTGTGAACCAACCCGGTCGGCATGTTTTAAGGATACCAGGAAATATTGCCCGCCAAGATAATAAGCATCATCGAAGGAACGCAGCGTCTGGCGCATCTGATCGGAGATCTTGCGAATAGTCAGGATAAAGGCTTCGTCTTCCTTCATCCAGTCGTCATTGAAATCATTGATCTTGATCAGCGCGAGCGCAAAAGGACTTCCACGGCGGGAACGGCGATGCATCTCCCGCGTCAAATCTTCTTTCATAACCTTCAGCGAACGAAGACCTGTTTTTTCATCGATCCCGCTATTTTCCAATGTCTGCTCCCGCTCAATGCGGCGCATGAACTGGATAAACTCTTCATAGTGGCGGGTAAATTCATTGAATTCTTTAAGCGGGTTTACATCCCACATCATCGCCTTGGCGATAAAGATGGATCCGGCTGCAATCATATCGCCATGCAAACGTCGAAGGCGTGCGGCGATGGGTTCGGAAACGCTCTTTTCCATTTCGGATTTTTCAATCCATTCCTGGAATACACCGGGTGTTTTTGGAACCGTGCCCTGACGTTCGAAATAGACGCGCATCATCTGGCCATACCAGACGACATGTTCGTCCAGTATGGGCGTGATAGATTCTATGCCGATACTTGATTTATATTCGAGAGCCATGAACCACCGTTAAAAGTCCAACTATCAGAGTATAGCTGAACTGGTTACCGATCGGTTAATTCTACCATATTTTCGTGCAGAACCAAGGAATTGAGCAGGATTTCCTAGTAATCCAGGTACTCTTTTTCCAGCTCATCCAGCGTCCCGGCCTTGATCGCGGCCCGAACATCCCGCATCAGGCGGTTGATAAAGGCGATGTTATGCTGGCTCAATATCTGGTGGGCCAGCGCCTCTTCCACCTTCATCAGGTGATGAATATAGGCCTTGGAATAGTTGGCGGAAGACCACAGACCGAGCGTTTCATCGAGTGGCGTTTCATCTTCGCGATACTTGGCATTCAGCAAATTGATCTTTTCCCCGCGCACACCTTTCATAAAGGCCGCGCCATGGCGGGCCAGACGGGTCGGGATAACGCAATCGAATGTGTCGATTCCGTAACGCACGCCCTTGAAAATATCCTTCACCCGGCCGATACCGAGGAAGTGAACCGGACGTCCCGGATCATTGTGCGGACGAGTATATTCAAGAATGCCGTACATTTCTTCATCCGAACCGCCAAGGCAACCACCAATCGCGGTGCCAAAAAACGGACGCGAGGCAACATATTGCGCGCTGTCCACGCGAAGGTCTTCATAGACCCCGCCCTGCACGACGCCATAAAGCCCCTGCTTACCGTCATGGGTCTGGTTGAAGGCGTGAAGCGAACGATCACCCCAGCGCTTGCTCATCTCCATCGACTTGGCGGTGTAATCGCGCGTCACCTGATAGGCGGTGCATTCATCCATCTGCACGATGAGATCAGCGCCAAGTTTACGCTGAATATCCATCGCGATTTCAGGATTGAGGCAGAGCTGTTTTCCATCCCAGTAGGATTTGAAGAACGCACCCTCCTCTGTAATTTTTAGAAGGCTTTCGCGTTTTGATCTGTTACGCCCCTTGATCTCATCGGCGCAGGAACCGTTCCCCATGGAAAAAACCTGGAAGCCACCGGAATCGGTGAGCATCGGCCCATCCCATCCCGTGAACTTATGAAGACCACCCATTTTCTCAATCAAATCAGCACCCGGCTGAATCATCAGGTGATAGGTGTTCGACAGCATGATGTCGGATTTTGCTTCGCGCAACTGGACGGGTGAAATGTTCTTCACGGTCGCCTTGGTACCGCAGAAAATATAATTGGGCGTTTCAATCGTGCCATGGGGCGTTGTCAGGCGGCCAAGACGCGCACTGGTTTTGGGATCGACATAGGTTACTTCAAAGGCGTGATTGGGATATTCGATTTTTGCATCGAATGTTTTGGCCAGCACAGGCGGCGGCAATTTCTTTAATTTTTTAAGTTCTCTGTTTGAGGGAACGACGACGTTCATACTTCACTCTTCCTTAAAATGACTATCCCGGCTTTCGCCGGGATGAAATCGAATACGATAAACGCGAAAACTACGCGGCGGATTTGGCGGCCAGCGCCTTTTCGATCTGTGCTTTGTAAACACGCAGGTCTGGGTCGAGCTTTGTCTTGGCTGTGCCAGAGATGAACGCATCAAAACCGCCTTTGTGGTCCAATGTACGCAGACCAGCAGCAGAAACCTTCAGAGAGATCTTGCGCTTCAGCAGTTCGCTGTAAACGGTTGTATCATGCACGTTCACTTCGAATGTGCGTTTTGTTTTGTTTTCGGCGTGCGAACGGT
>CAZUYV010000085.1:0-7938 GCA_964624435.1 uncultured Micavibrio sp.
CCATTCACATTGATGGTACCGATGGAATTTCCGGGCGCCAGTGTGCCGTTGTTGGTTAGCGCGCCAACCGTACCTGTCCCGCCTAAGGCTGCACCAGATGCAATCGTTGTTGCGCTGGAAGATGCCGATCCATTGACGATTAGCTTACCCGCCGAAATCGTTGTCGCGCCATTGTATGTGTTTGTACCAGAGAGTGTCAGGTCACCCGTACCAAGCTTCGTCAAACTGCCAGACCCCGACATCACGCCGGAATATGTGCCCGCTGTGGTTTGATCAAAGCGGATGGCGGCGTTATTGGTGATATTGCCGACAAGATTGTCGGTGCTCCCCTGCAACGTCCCGGCGCTGATGGTTGTTCCACCGGAATAGGTGTTCAGACCTGATAGCGTCAATATGCCCGCCCCTGTCTTTGTCAGCGAACCAGCACCCGATAAAACCCCCGTATAGGTTGCATCTGTTCCCTGATTGAATGTTGTATTGGCCCCGGCACTGATTGCCGCGTTGCCTATAATACTGGTGACTGATCCTTCCAATGTACCACCGGTAACACTGGTGCCGCCGCTATAGGTATTGGCGCCCGACAATATCAATGTTCCCGTGCCCGCCTTGGTCAGAGAACCAGAACCGGACACAATACCGGATAGTGTTGAGTTAAAGGAATTCGTATTAACGGTTCCGTTCCCAGCGCCCAATGATACGGCACGCGCGCTGGTGAAACCCGCACCATATTGCAATGTACCGCCATTGAGGGTTATTGCGCCCGTACCGCCCAGATTGTTATCGGCAGAAGCAGAAACGGTTCCGCCCGAAATAGTCGTCCCGCCGGTATAAGTGTTGGTGCCAGAAAGCGTCAGAATACCCGTTCCCGTTTTGGTCAGAGAACCTGCGCCGGAGATGACGCCCGACAGAGTCGAGTTGAAACCGTTCGTATCGACCGTGCCATTCCCCGCACCGAGAGCAACCGCGCGCGCACTGGAGAACCCAGAACTATATTGCAGCGTACCGCCATTGAGGGTGACTGCGCCCGTACCGCCGAGATTGTTATCTGCGCCAACCGATACTATGCCGCCTGTAATGGATGTTCCGCCGGTGTAAGTGTTCGTACCCGACAGAATTAACGTTCCCGTTCCTGTTTTCGTCAGGGACCCAGCGCCGGAAATAACGCCCGACAGGGTCGAATTAAAACCGTTCGTATCGACCGTGCCGTTGCCTGCACCGAGGGCAACCGCCCGCGCACTGGAAAAACCAGCGCCATATTGCAATGTCCCGCCATTCAGCGTGACCGCACCCGTTCCACCCAGATTGTTGTCTGCACTGACATTCAGCGCACCACCAGAAACTATTGTGCCGCCAGTATAAGTGTTGGCCCCTGTGAGCGTTAGTGTTCCGGTACCGCTTTTTGTCAGTGATCCGGTGCTGGAAATCACCCCGGAAACAGTGGAATTGAAGCCGTTGGTATTGATCGTACCATTTCCAGCAGCAAGTTCTATATACCGTCCACTTGAGAATCCGGCCCCATATTCCAGCGTACCGCCGTCAAGTACGAGCGTGGCAGAGACATTCCCCAGATTGTTCTCGGCGCTGACATTCAAAGCGCCGCCGCCAATCCATGTATAGGCCGTATACGTGTTTGCCCCCGTCAATGTCACCGTACCGGAACCGACTTTGTCGATATTCCCGTTACCGGAAATAATACCTGTATAAGTGCCATTGGTAGCCTGATCGAAAATTACTGCCCCATTGTTGGTAATATTCCCAATCAGGCTGGATGTCGTTCCCTGTAAAGAACCTGCGGAAATTGTGGTACCACCTGTGTAAGTGTTGGTTCCAGTGATCTGTAGATTACCTGCCCCTGTTTTCGTTAGGGAGCCCGCACCAGAGATAACGCCGGACAATGTGGCATTGAACCCATTGGTGTTAACAGTGCCGTTAGACGCACCCAACGCGACGGTCCGCGCACTTGTAAATCCCGCGCCATATTGCAGCGTTCCGCCATTGAGGGTGAGGCCGCCCGTGCCTCCCAGGTTGTTGTCGGCGGAAACAGACAAAGTTCCGCCTGTAACCGATGTGCCGCCGGTATAGGTGTTCGTTCCCGATAATGTCAGCGTACCGGTTCCCGATTTTGTCAGCGTACCTGCGCCGGAAATAACGCCAGACAGGGTTGAATTGAATCCGTTTGTATCGACCGTACCATTGCCGGTCATCGTGACTGCCCGGGCACTGGAAAAACCGGCGCTGTATTGCAACGTCCCCCCGTTAAAGACCAACCCGCCTGCATTGCCAAGATTGGCGTCGGCGCCAACGGAGACAACACCAGCATTGATGGTTGTCGTTCCCGTGTAGGTATTGGTATTTGAAAGGACCAGCGTCCCGGACCCTGTTTTGGTAAGGTTGCCCGCACCGGAAACAACGCCTGATAATGTGACAGTATTTCCGTTGCTGTGGATGACCCCGGTCCCTGAACTCAGCACCACGCTGCGTGCAAGTGTTAGCGGGTTTGAACCAGACCGACGTAATGTTGCGCTACTGGAAAGTGTGAGCGCGCCACTGGTGTTCCCAAGGTTCGCATCGGAGCTGATAAACAATGTTCCGCCTGAAACAGTTGTACCACCGGTATAAGTGTTTGTGCCTGTAAATGTAACATCGCCCGTTCCGGTTTTTGTCACAGAACCCGCACCGGAAATAACGCTGCCGTAGACACCGCCCGTTGTGGCCGTGCTGAATGAGACATTTGCGCCGGAACTGACCGCGAGATTGCCTGACATGCTCGTGGCGTCGCCCTGCAAGGTACCGGCCTGTACAGTCCAGGCCTGGTTGCCTGTGCCAGTGAGAGTGATTGTGCCCGCGCCCTGTTTATCAAAAACATCGAAGCCAGTATATTTTGTTCCAAGCTCACTCGCGTTAAAACTACCGCTGCCACTGCCTTGAAACCTGAAAGTATCCGTCACACCAGAACCCGCAACGACATTCCCGGTTATGTTGGTTACCGAGAAATATTGAAGCGTTGCATTCGACTGCCCAAAGTCAATGGCCGTTCCATTTCCGCCCGTGACCGCTCCCGCAATTTGCAATGACAAACCTCCACCGG
This sequence comes from uncultured Micavibrio sp., assembly GCA_964624435.1. Lineage (GTDB taxonomy): Bacteria > Pseudomonadota > Alphaproteobacteria > Micavibrionales > Micavibrionaceae > Micavibrio_A. The sequence continues at coordinate 3,089 of CAZUYV010000085.1, forward strand.
CCGTCCCCGTGTATCTGATGCCGGAACCATTGGTGGAAGAGATGGTATTGCTGCTGCCCAAAGTAACGCCGCCACCATCCAACGTAATGGCGTCTATATCGCTGCTGATGACTGCACCAGTTCCAGTGTTTATGACGACACCGGCCCCGGTCCCCAGATCAATCGCATTGACGCCCGTAACGGAAATAGATGCCCCAGTCCCCACATTCACGAGAACATTGTTGGCATTCCCCGAAATCCCGGTCGTATCCGCCCCGGTACAGGTCACGGTCTGGCCAGTAGTAGGAGCCGATATATCGCAAGCAGCCCACGCCGTTCCAGCCGAAAGCATGGAAAGCGCAACGAAGCTTGTCAGGGTCGTGCAGGCGGAAAGGCTAGCACGTAGGGATGAAAAAGGGTGTGCCATGGTCAACAGGTAATTGTACCAAGCATAGGTAGTACTTGCCCATAGAAAATGACAACAAGCGGTTGCCCAAAACCCGTTTTAGGATAAAAAAAACATAAAACAGTATTGTTATGGATAAACAGATAACGACGGCAGGCCTAAACCTTCAGCCCCGGTTGCAGAGAGTTTCTATAATAAGAATTCAGACATTGTCAGTGGGTATTTTCCTGAATGACTTTGCCAACAGGGCCTGATTTTGTCCATGTGGTAAATGCCGACGTTTTTTGCAACAAAAGTCTATTTTATGGAGACTTTACGAGGGTGATTTTGTCTTTTTCGAGAATTATTTTGTTGTCCTTGTAAAGTTGACCCAAGGCCTTTTTATAATTCCCCTTGCTCACCTGGTAATGCTGAAAAATAACTTCCGGTGCGCTCTTGTCCGTCAAATTGGAAACGCCGCCGGATTTTTCGAGATCGGTTAAAATTTGCTGCAGGAGATTATCCTTCATTTCTTCGCCTTGCGGCTGCAACGTTAAATCTATCGCGTCGTCAGGACGCACATCCTTGATATATCCGGTAACCCTGTCGCCCACCTTTATACCGGCAAGCATATCGTTCTTATGAACCAGTCCCAGATGGGTGTTGTTGATGACGGCCTTGCAACCCAAAGGGCTACGGCTGCATATAAGAAGATCAACGGGCTGGTTATATTCGAAATGCCCTTCCGAGCGTTCACTCAAAAAACGATCCAGCTTGCTGCTCGCACAGATACGGCCGGATTGATCCTCAAAAATATAAACCGTATAGAAATCTCTTCTTTCCATGGGAATTTTTTGTTCCCTGAAGGGCACAAGCAGATCCTTTGACAGCCCCCAATTCATAAAAGCCCCAAACGAATTGACATCAACGACTTGCAGATGGGCGCATTCTCCCACTTCGGCAAACGGTTTTTCTGTGGTTGCAATAACGATGTCTTCTGAATCCAGATAGATAAAAACATCCAGCCAGTCGTCAAGAAGGGCATCCTCAGGGATATACCGTTTCGGTAGCAGAATTTCTCCCAGCTCTCCGCCGTCGAGATAAACCCCGAAATCAACCTGCTTGATGATTTGCAGTCTGGCCGTTTTGCCAATTGAGAGCATAAAATTAAAACCTTAAGTAATTGCCGGGCAGCAATATGGCAGGGGCAGTAGGGTTCGAACCTACGGCCTTCGGTTTTGGAGAATTTCTATAACAAAACTCCGCAACAAATTACAATTCACCATAGCAATGAATTCAAGGCTTTAGCAAGATTTCTGTTTTGCGGCGTGTTAGTGTGTGATGGCTATTTTTGCATCTGAGTGTGCCGCCAGTGTGCCTTTCACCAATGTGTCCATTCACGGGTTTGTTCATTCAGGATCATATGTTCTGTTGGAACAACAATTTCCTTCACATTCTCTAACTCCATGATGAGGCTTTCTAGAATAATCTCATTCCCTGCCGGGTGGTTGAAAGCAAGTCCGAGGTAAAAAGTCTCTCCACTGCAAGATATATATCTCATGCCCATGTGGGGCGAAGCCGGAATCCCACTCCCCTCACAGATAGAAAGAAACTTCTTCGTCAAGTCGGCGGGATGAATTACATCTTTACTTTCGACCATGATGTTTTCACCACCATGGGAAGTCATCATCACTCCTGAGGTAGATTGATGCCATTCGAGCCGAAATAGGATGCCATGTGTTTCCTGCATGTTATAGACCTACAGGCTTCAACTTACCGTACTCTATCTGTCGGCAAAGATTGTTTTCATGATTGTAAAATAAGGGAGAGGACTCATACAATACTGCCTCTGTCTCAAGATATTCAACAGACTGCCCTATCCAATCTTTCAGGAAATTCAAGGACCTTTCCTGCACATCAATTTTGGAACGATAAAAGCCCGATAGAAGAGGCGATCCTTCATGTTTTAAGAGCAATTTTTGATTGTCTTCGAGATTACTATTCAAGGCCTCGAAAACATCACTCAGCCTATACACAACCCTGACAGGTTGCAGCCACATCGGATTTATATCACTCATTACCACTTCATCCCTAAAATCAGGCCTTGCATCTCGTCTAAAGTATTCACGATGTAATCTGGCTTTGCCTGTTCAAGCCTTTGGCGATCATGTGCGCCCCATGTTACAGCGCAAGTTTGAATCCCTGCGGCCTTGCCCATGATGATGTCGGTATCCGCATCACCGATCATGATTTCAGAAGAGACTAACTCTTTCAGGTATTTTCGTGCCTGATAAATAGGATCAGGATGGGGCTTATAGTGTTCCACCTTGTCAGATCCGATAACTTCCTGAAAATAATGCCGGACATTTAGGCTAGATAAATTATGCTCTGCCGCCGAACTTTTCTTGCTTGTTACGATAAAAAGTTGATTGTTTTCCTGAATTTCTTTCAGAAAATCTTCAATGCCATCATAAAGGGACGTATATATGTCGGAGTTGGCTTTGTATTTTTCTCTGAAATAAGCCGCAACCTCATCCCAATTATCATCATGAATTTTTCCCTCGGATAATTCCCGGAAACTGACTTCTATTGGGATACCCATTTTTTCTATGATCTTAGCAGAATCAATATCGATGTCACAGAAACGCTTGAACGTGTCCTGCGCTGAAACAACCGAACATTGAGACGAATTTAACAATGTTCCATCAAGATCAAAATATATTGCAGCCATTATATCCCCGGTGTGATGTCAAATTTCTTTAAGCCTTGGAGATAAGATACCAGCGCATCATCCGCCCCCTTTAAAGGTGTGGGAGACATCAGCCATGGCTTCTGTAGGCCAACATGCCCACGATCCTGACTTTGAATAAAACTTTCCATTTCCAGTATCTTTGCCTCACCTTCTGGTCCGGTATCATAGTTCCTTGTTACGCGCCAGAAAAGCCCCGTCTTATCATGCGAGATTGGATGCGGATAGAAATGAACAACATAGCGTCCGCCATCATCGTTCTCCTTCACAAGACGTATAATATTCGGCATATTAACGATCATCTTGTAATTGACGATAGAACCATCTTTCCCGTCGTTGACGGCATTCGTAACATTGCTTGGCTGGAATTGCTGGAACGATGAAGTCAGTTCATTATCATTCCATGTAATATCCCTGACAGGCGGCATAGGCTTGTCTCTGGTTCCCAAGACTCCTTCATGCAGCCATGGGAAATGATAATCGTCCAGAACGCTGAGCATCATGCGAACCATACTCCCGTCCCATGGTTCAGAATATTGGATGGGAGTTGCAATCATTCCATCTTCCAATGTTTCAGGGAATGTAGGAATTTCAGTCTTCGGTTCACCGTCTAGACAAACCCAGACAAGGTCATGGCCAATAGTGGTTTTATAGGTTTGCAAATGGGCGGCTTTGGGGATTTCCTGCCCATCCTGCAGTTGAGGAATTTCGACACACTCGCCTTTGGCATTGAAGGCCCATCCGTGATAACGGCATCTGACAACGCGTTCAAAGGTTCCGCAAAGGCGCTCGACCGTACCATCGGAAAGTTTTGCCTGAAAATGAGAACAGAAGTTCGGCAATGAGACGACATTATCATCCAATTTAGCCATCAATATCTCACGGCCAAGAATTTTAACAGATTTCGCCTCACCTTCGTTTAGCTCATCCGCTTTCATCACAGGCAGCCAAACCTTGGATAAGCCATTATAGAAGGAATCTACTGTCTCTTCCGGTGGCGTTTCAAAATTCTTGTGCGTGTAGTTCTTTGCCATCCTATTTTCCTTAAATTATATTTTTAATATACTAAACATTATTATATAATATGTTAAAATATATAATAATATTCTTGTCAATATATTTTTTAGCAAATTGTAAGAAAATTTTTCATTGAAGGCTTTGCTTCTGTTTTCTTTTCAATATAAAAACGATCAAGGAATCCGATAAAACGCCGATGGGCTGCGTCTTGTCCTCGCAGCTTGCTGTTGTGCTTTGTTATAGAGAAAGTGTGCCTTTGAAGTTTCAATCGCTTGCGAAGATCGCTAAGTCCTTGATTTCTTGGCAGGGGCAGTAGGGTTCGAACCTACGGCCTTCGGTTTTGGAGACCGACGCTCTACCAGCTGAGCTATACCCCTGTGGTTGCTGCTGTTTTACTCAAAGACTCGGCTTTTGACCAGCAAAAAAGAAAGGCCGGGAATGTGAATTCCCGGCCTTTTGAATGATTTACGCTAATTAAGCCAAAATTTTGGAGACGACGCCGGCGCCGACGGTGCGGCCACCTTCGCGGATCGCAAAGCGTAGACCCTGGTCCATCGCGATCGGCGCGATGAGCTTGACTGTCATTGTGACGTTATCGCCCGGCATTACCATCTCGGTTCCGCTTGGCAGTTCGCACTCACCCGTCACGTCTGTCGTGCGGAAGTAGAACTGTGGACGGTACTTGTTGAAGAATGGTGTGTGACGACCGCCTTCATCTTT
>CAZUYV010000086.1:0-7909 GCA_964624435.1 uncultured Micavibrio sp.
TGATCTTCCCCGAGGCCCGCCTGCGCGGATATCCCATTCCCGGACTGACATTCCATCTGAACATTCCCCGTGGTATTGCGCTTGATGGAATTGTTGAACCCGCCCTCTGGTCGCTCGATACGTTAGAGGCGAACATTGTTATCCCGTCCACCGTTCCCGCTGATTACACCGAACAAACGTTACAGCAATGGCAAAAATCCGGTGGTGAATTCAATGTCCGTTCCTACAAATTGACCAAGGGCGCGTTGCAAAGCGAAGGCGCTGGAACATTCGCGCTGGACAACAAACTGCAGCCCGCGATCCATTTCGACAGCAACATCATAGGCTATGAAGATTTCATCCAGACGCTGTTACAGCAAGGTGCGATACAACCCTTCCCGGCCATGGCCGCAACAGGCGTTCTCAACAGTCTCGCAAAGCCCGATGACGTCACGGGTGAAAATACCGTGGCACTGGCGATCAGTGTCCAGAACCAGATGTTGACTGTGGGGCCTCTACAGGTGGTACGCCTTCCTGAGATTGTTTGGGGTACACGTAGTTTGCCTGTCCCGCATCAATAATGGCGCGGCGGATATCCCGCCCTTCTGTAAACCGTTGATAAAGATACTCCCCGTCCCCTTTGCGGATCGCCTTTTGCATGGCGGTGAGGTCTTCGGTGAAACGTTGCAGGATTTGTAAGACCGCCTCCTTGTTGTTCATGAAAATATCGCGCCACATAACGGGGTTGGACGCCGCGATGCGGGTGAAATCCCGGAACCCGGTGGCAGAGAATTTGATCACTTCGCCTTTAAGGTCTTCTTCCAGATCACTCGCCGTGCCAACTATAGTGTAGGCAATAAGGTGTGGCAAGTGAGACGTTGTCGCCAAAACCATGTCATGATGTTCGGCATCCATGATTTCGATGTTGCAGCCGCACGCTTCCCAAAGCTTGGTGAGTTTTTCAACGGCGCGCAATTCCGTATGACGTAGCGGCGTGAGAATGCACCAACGATTGTGAAACAGTTCGGCAAAGCCGGATTCAGGGCCAGAATTTTCCGTCCCCGCCAAGGGGTGCGCACCCACCAGATGAACTTTGGATGGCAACGCCGTCTGCAATGTCTTCATCACCGATGTTTTGACCGATCCGGTATCGCTGACAATGCATCCGGATTCCAGCATTGGAGAAATTTTTTCGGCAATCACGCCCATCACGCCAACGGGTACACACAATACAACCAGATCACTGCCCTTTACACTCTTGGCAACATCGGTGGTGATTTCATCGGCGAGGCCGAGCCGCATGACCGTTTCGCACACATCGCGTGACATGTCGCAGCAGACGAGTTTCTGCGTCAGGTTATTTTGTTTGATCCCGCGCGCAAGGCTGGAGCCGATATGGCCGAAGCCGATAATGGTAATTTGCTTAAACATGCTAAAAAGCCCTCTAAAACAGAGTTAATTCAATACGATAAAGATGGATTTTGAACAATGATTTTCCTGCCCTAGAGGGCATAGTAATACAGGGCGTAGGAAGCAGCGATGGCGCGGTTCATTGTCATAGTGATGATATATAACCCTGAATGGCCGATACGGCAAGTTCCATTTCTTCCCCTGACCCTATCGAAATTCGTAAAGATTCGGGCAATTTATACGCCCCCATCTGGCGGACAAGGATGCCCTTGGATTTCAGGGACAGGCGGCAGCTTTCCGCAATCTCTGGCGATTCAAAACTAATGAGCAGGAAATTCGCAGCGGATGGCCAGACTTTCAAACGATTACCGGACAATTGTTTTTCGGTCCATGCGCGCCATTGCGTGTTGTGCACGACCGATCGTTCGATAAAGGCATCATCGCCGAGCGCGGCGATTCCCGCGACCTGCGCCGACACGGAAACATTGAATGGACCACGCACGCGGTTCAGGATCGGTGTGATTTCTTCCGGGCAGTAACCGTATCCCAGTCGCAAGCCCGCCATGCCGTAAATTTTGGAGAAGGTGCGCAAAACGACAATATCATCCCGCCCCTTCGCCAGTGCAAACCCGTTTTCGTATCCGGTGCTCGCCTGCGCATATTCCGCATAGGCATCATCGATAACAAGAATGACATGCGCCGGAAGTTTTTCGCGGAAAGATTTGATATCGGCAGGCGTATTGAAACTGCCCGTCGGGTTGTTGGGGTTCGTCAGGAAAACAATTTTCGTTTTCGGCGTGATCGCGGCGAGCATCGCCTCCAGATCCGGCACCAGATTTTTTTCCGCAACCTCGATAACATCTGCGCCGCAGGTGCGCGCATAAATGCCATACATCAGGAAGGCATGGTTGGCATAGACGACATTATCGCCGGGCTGAAGATACGCTTTGCATAGTAGGCCGATAATTTCATCGGCGCCGCAACCACAAATCAGACGATTTGATTCCAGCCCGAATTTTGCGGCGATGGCTTCACGCAGTTCCGTGCTGTTTCCATCCGGATATTTCTCCAAATGTTGATCATGCGTCAGCGCCTCAAGCGCCTTGGGCGATGTGCCGAACGGATTTTCGTTGGAAGAAAGTTTGATCACGCGCGATGCACCGGGGGCTTTGCTCTCCCCGCCGACATAGGGCGCGATATCAATGATTCCGGGATTGGGTTTAAATTTCATTGCTATCCCTCTGCAACAACCCCTTATCTTTCAGAAATCTTGCTGTAAAAATAAGAAATGGCATCGTAAAAAGAATTGTTGCAGGCGATAAGAATAACAAAAACAATAAGTGCCCATACCCTCCTGAGGATGGACCAGCATAAACCGTGTGCATCAATGAATTTATTGTAAAAAGTGTATAGAGCAAAATGGGGCCATAGAATAAATATAGAGCAAACCTTACTGCCCTATTATGCTTACCAGCATCATATCTTAAAACTTTATAGGCTGCGCCATACGTGGCCGAGGAAACAAAAGAGCAAAAACTGCCCATTACTAACCATGGCCATAAATCATTAATCCCTGGTCCTTCATAATGACCAACTATAAATGACCTAATAGAAAAAAAGTAGAAGGCTAGTATCATTGGAAAAAATAGATTGTAGGCCCAATTAATAGCTAACAGTTTTATGAAGACACTATTCTTCATTCCGCAGCCTTCGGCGTTTCAATCCCCGCGACTTCCACGGTGCGGGAATACGTTGGCGGCACGGGATAGCCACCCACAGGCACGATGTTCGCGCCGGGATCATCGAGCGCCGCGATGAAATCTTTTACGCGCTTGTCATCTTTCGCCACGTAATCTTTCACTTCCATCAAATGAAGTGAAGGCGCAGATTCCGATGTCGCGCGTTTGGAGGAGAGTGTGAGTGCGGTGAGGCCTGCCTTCTTGGCAATATCGACGAGGCGGCCACGGGAAATTTCCTGATCGCACTGGATGAGGAGGAACGAGCAATCATCCCCCGATGCATCAAAACCGGATTTGGACACGACGAGCGCCTGCACATCCGGGTTCATATTGTTCGGATCCTGCCCATGTGGCAGTGACAAAATAATCCGCATTTCCTTCGGCGTGTTCGGGCCGAGATACGTCCACCACGGATTTTCATCTTCGGACCGCGGAAACGGAACGACCGCAAAGGTCGCCTTATCATCTTTCACATCGGACACGGCATAAACCGCGCTGTTGCTCCGCGTCATCGGAAGGCACGATCCAAAATAATCGCGGGCAAGATCCCAATATTCGTGATGTTCTCCCTCGGGGATCGCCACTGATACTTTTAGGCCGGTCTGAAGCAGCGACACCGCCCCCACCAGTTCACGCCAGATACGAACCACCGCCATATGCGGCAACACGCCCTTGTGACGATCCAGCAGGCGGCGGATCATTTTCGCCTCGCGGGCGGGCTGAACGATCTGAATATTGTTTTTCTTCTTTTCTTCGCTAACTTGTAAAACAAGTTCGGCGCGTTCCATCAGCGTGTCGTGGATGCGGTCATCCAGTTCATCGATTTTGCGGCGAATATCATCAAGCTTTTGGGAATTAAAGTTTTTTTCGGCTGCTTGCGCAGTTTTCTTGTCGGGCATGAACGAATTCGCTATCTCTAGTATAAATAGGCTTAAATGAGACCTCCATTTGTATAGAGGTTGTGAAAGGAAATCAATTCCATGCCGTTGATCAAGAATTCAGACCTGCCGACCTTCGCCCGCCTTGCCGCGGAAGGCCGCCAGATCCTCGATCCGGACCGGGCCAGCCATCAGGATATCCGCGAACTTCACATTGGTTTCCTGAATTTGATGCCCGATGCCGCTATGGAAGCGACCGAGCGCCAGTTCTTCCGCCTTGTGGGCGAAAGCAACAGGATCGCCCAGATTCATATCCATCCCTTTACTCTGCCTATGATCGAGCGCGGCCCTATTATGCAGGCCCATATCGACAGGCATTATGAGAGCTTTGAAAAGCTGAAAGCAGACGGGCTGGATGCCATCATCGTGACCGGCGCGAATGTGAACACGCCGGTGACGGACAAGGAATTCTGGAAGCCGATGATCGATGTCATCAACTGGGGGCGCGATAACACCACGTCTGTCCTGTGTTCATGTTTTGCCAGCCACATCGCCCTGACACACGGCCATGCCCAGCCGCCCACACGCCACACCAACAAACGATGGGGCGTTTTTCGTCACCGCGTAATGGACAAGAAACACCCGTTGGTCGTTGGGATGAATACGGCCTTTGATGCCCCCCATTCCCGTTTTGGCGATATCAGCCGGGGGCAATTTGAAGACGCTAATATGCGTATTCTGGTGGAAAGCCCGGAAGTCGGCGTCCATATGGCCACCAGCAAGGATGGGTTCCGCCTGATCTGTTTCCAGGGCCACCCGGAATATGATGATTTTAGTTTGCTGAAAGAATATCGCCGCGAAGTGACGCGCTTTATGGATGAAGTGCGTGATGATTATCCTCCTCTTCCCCAAAATTACTTCAGCGATGAGGCCGAAGCGATCGCTGTCGGATTCCACGAACGGGTTCTGCTGGATCAGGTGACCGCCGCTGACTTCCCTGAAGAAGAACTGGCGGCCTTGCTCGATAACACATGGGTGGATAGCGCGCGTTCTGTCCTCGCGGCATGGATCGGCCTCGTCTATCAGGTTTGCAACGTGGACCGCAAAAAACAATTCATGGACGGGATCGACCCGGAAAACCCGCTGGGCCTTTAGATGGGTTCGGGCGTTCCCGCCATAACGGGTTTCTTCGCCCGCGCTTCGGATCGTACGGGCCGTGCTGTTCCGGCATATATCTGTTTGCTCGCTTCAATAAAAATCAAGCCGCCCATAGCCGGGAATATTTTCTCGCCAAGCTTTTCCCACCAGTGCGCAGACCGCAGGAAGAACTGGTTTTTAAAGGGTGGAACGAACAACCCCTTCTCCGCATATTCCGGCACGAACAGGTTTTCAATCAGGAAATTTTCCACCTGCGACGTTGAATAAGGTTGGCCATGACCGAACGGAGTCCAATCTGCGCGGGCCCACAAGCCCATGCGGTTCGGCACAATAACAAGAATGCGCCCATTGCTTTTGAGCACGCGCCAAAGTTCTTCGAAGGCCGGCTTCACAAATCCCGTGAATTCAAGCGAATGGACAAGAATGATCCGGTCCACCGAATTGGTTTCAAATGGCAATTCAATTTCATTGGCAAGGCAGGTCAAGTTGTCGGCATCATCCGGCCAGTGGTGCACGCCCTGCGAGGCGAACATTACGGCGCAGGTTCGTTCGGCATCATTTATAAATGGGACCAGATATGGAACTGCATACCCACCACCTAAAATACGGTGATCCTTCACATTGCCGCAGAATTTAACGATACGTTCGCGGATCAGGCGGCGGACAATACGCCCGCCAAGCGTTCTATAAAAGTCCCGGAACTGGTAGGCAGAGGGCGTCACATCCGCTCCATCAACTGGCTTATCAGCGGGTAATCCGCTTCAGGCATCGGCATGTTGAACAATTCATTGGGCTTCACCCATTTCACGACCTGCCCCTCACGCGGTGCGGGTATGCCCTTCCACATGCGGCAGACATAAAGCGGCATGATCAAATGAAAATCTTTGTAGGAATGCGAAGCAAAGGCGATGGGTGTGAAACAGCATTCGCGTACCTCTACACCAAGTTCTTCTTCAATCTCTCGGCACAACGCAAATTCCGGTGTTTCGCCTTCCTTGATTTTTCCGCCGGGAAATTCCCACAGACCCGCCATCGATTTTCCTTCGGGGCGTTGCGCCACGAGGACACGGCCATCTTTGTCAATCAGGGCGGCGGCAGCGACCAACAATAATGGAAGCCCCGGGACTGTTACATCCCGGGGCTTCGAAAGAGCTTCCAGACAGTTCATGTCCGGTTATTCAGCCGATGGTGTTTCAGCCGGAGCTTCTGCAGCAGGAGCCGGTGTTGGCTCCGGTGCTGGTGCAGCCGCAGGGGCTTCAGCGGCTGGCGCTGGAGCCGGGGCAGCATCACCCGCAGCAGGTGCCACGGCAGGTGCTTCCTTCACAGGATCGCCGTTGATGTCGTAAGTTGCGATCTTCGCATCCTTGCGCCAGTCGGCCAGCATCGTTTCCAGTTTCTGACGGCGCAGTTCAACCTGCAACATCGGTTTCATTTCTTCATAGCTTGGACGTGGGCGGTCGCGTTTGTCTTCAACCTTTACAACGTGCCATCCAAACTGTGTTTTAACAGGGGTCTTGCTGATCTCACCTTTGTTGATTTTGAACGCAGCATCGGCAAATTCAGGAACCATGTCTTGTTTTGCAAACCAGCCGAGATCGCCGCCTTTGTCCTTGTTACCTGGATCGCCGGAATTGGCAGCCGCCAATTTGGCAAAATCTGCGCCGCCTTCCAGCTGCGTGATCAGGTCTTTGGCTTTGGATTCATCGGCAACCAAAATGTGGCTGGCTTTGATTTCGGCAACTTCAGGAACCTTGGCAACATATTCGTCATAGGCCTTCTTCAGGTCGCCTTCGGAAATTTCCTTATCAACCGCGCGCTGAACATAAATGCTGCGAATGATCTGCTGTTTTGCAAGGTCCAGCTGTTGCTTCACTTCTGGGTCGCTTTCAAGACCAGCTTCTTCTGCCTTGTTCTGAACGAGGCGTGTGTTCACGACTTGGTCAAGAGCCAGAGGGTAGATCGCTGCTGGCGGCAATTGCTGGACATTCTGTGGCATCAGTTTGATGTAGCGGAACACGTCAACACGGGTAATGTCCTTGCCATCAACCGATGCAACGACTGGATTGCCAGGTTTTACATCGACGCCGTCGATCTTGCCGGCAGCCGCCGTTGCTTCCTGCTCTTCCGCTGCACTGGCAGCAGGTTCGCCGGATGTGGATGAACTTGTGGAAGAAGCTGTGGAGCTTTCTTCGCCCGCCGCCGGAGCCGAAGCTTCCTGGCCTGCGCCGTCTTTTTTCATATTCGAGAAATAATACATCGCGCCGCCGCCGATGGCCAAGATGGCCACGATTGCCGCGATAATTGGCAGACTATTCTTTTGGGTCATAATAAGTATTCCTCTCCTTCGGAGATCCAGTTTGATTAGTGGGCCCATTGTGCATAGGCGGACTTAAAGGGCAACTGAAAAATGGCTATTTTTTGGCTGTATGCCCGCTTTATGGCCCTCCTGTGGATAGAGGTAAAAAACCTTCTAAAAAATTGACGTAAGGCCTTTTGCGGCTTATATGAGTTCAGCTTTTGATAATTAGGGATTCCGCATGATTTTGAACCTCGCCATGAAACTGTTCGGCTCATCTAACGAGCGGCAGCTTCGTCGTTTGCATAATAAGATCGAACCGATCAATGCTCTGGAACCCCAATTCGAAGCGCTCAGCGATTCAGCCCTGCAAGGCAAGACGAATGAATTTCGTCAGCGCATGGCCAATGGCGAGAAAATCGACTCTACTTTACCGGAAGCTTTTGCAA
>CAZUYV010000087.1:0-7892 GCA_964624435.1 uncultured Micavibrio sp.
CCCGAAAATCGTGCGTCTTCTCGAAACCAAGAAGAAGATGTTCGAAACCGGTAAGGAAATCGACTGGGCCACCGGTGAGGCCTTGGCGTTTGGCTCCCTGTTGCAGGATGGTTATGCGATCCGCCTGTCGGGCGAAGATGTTGGCCGCGGCACGTTCTCGCAACGCCATTGCATCATCTACGATCAAAACAATGAAGACAAACACATCGCGCTCCAGCATGTGGCCGACAACCAGCCGCGGTTTGAGGCGCATGACTCGCCGCTGTCCGAACTCGCTGTGCTCGGTTTTGAATACGGTTATTCGCTGGCCGAACCCCGCACACTCACTTTGTGGGAAGCGCAGTTTGGTGATTTCGTGAACGGCGCGCAAATGATCATCGATCAGTTTATCTCTTCCGCTGAATCAAAATGGCTGCGTATGTCGGGGCTCGTGATGCTTCTGCCGCACGGGTCTGAAGGGCAAGGGCCGGAACACTCCTCCGCCCGTCCGGAACGTTTCCTGCAATCCTGCGCCGAAGACAACTGGCAAATTGCAAACTGCACGACGCCGGCGAACTATTACCACATCCTCCGTCGCCAGCTGTGCCGTGATTTCCGCAAACCATTGATCATGATGACGCCGAAATCCTTGCTGCGTCACAAACTCGCTGTATCGGATCTTGCTGATTTTGCTGAAGGCACCAGCTTCCACCGCGTCCTGTGGGATACGGATCGCGAGAGCCTAGCCAAGCCTGACAAGATCAAGCGTGTTATCCTCTGCACCGGTAAGGTTTACTATGATCTATTACAGGAACGCCGTGAACGCAAGATCGACAATGTCATGATCCTGCGCGTGGAACAGCTTTATCCGTTCCCGCACAAAACGCTGGCTGAAGAGTTCAAACAATATCCGAACGCCGAAATCATCTGGTGCCAGGAAGAACCGCAGAACCAAGGCTACTGGCACTTCGTTGACCGCCGTATTGAGGCATCGATGCTGGAGGCCAAACACAAGGCTGGGCGTCCGCGTTATGTCGGCCGGATTGATGCCGCCGCTCCGGCAACCGGCCTGCTGGCCCGCCATCAAGCGGAACAGGCGAAGCTGATTGACGAAGCGCTGAAGATTTAACAGTTATTCATAATATATTTGAATTGGCGGGGCCTTATGCTAAGGTCCCGCTAAATTCTTATGGAGAAAATGAATGCAAGATTTCGGCGGACAAAATACCCACATCATTACTGATACCGATCCAAGAGCCATCCATGCCCAATTGGCCGCACGTGGAATTCAATCCGGACATTTCAACAATGGCACCTTCAATATGCCCAAAGATAAATTTGCACCGGCGTTTCTGGCAGCGTTTAAAAGAGTGTTAGATTTACACGACGGAGAGACTGAAACTCCTTTAATCGTTGCTATCAACTCCGACAAGAGCATGATCAACTCCTATCAAGATAAAGAAAATAAGAATGAATTGATCTCCAAACTGATTCTGCAGCAGGAACGTGCGCAAAACGTGGTATCTCTTTTATCCGCTCTATATCCTGATAGACCCGTTGTGGCAATCTTCTATGACGAACAAACGCCTTTTGAACTTTATGAGGATTTCTATGTACGTGATTTTAGCATGAACTCTTTACACAAAGTCGGTTTTGGAACGAGCCGTGAGGATAAACCGATTATTGGGGCTCAGTTTTTCAATTTGGTTTATGCCTGCCCGCTTCCATTCGATGAAAAGCCTGTCATGTATAAAGACACGCGCGATACGGTTTCAACGGATCGTCAGCCTGATTTTGTCGAAAAACTAACGGAAGTGAACGGACCTCATGGTCGTCCTTACATCACAAAAGACGGCAAAATTCTTTTTGATCTTCCTCCAGCATTGGAGCATTATTCGGCTACTGTAGATGCCCCAACATCTTTCAGTCCGGCTCATAAACTGTAATACGGAGCGTCTCCATGAAAATTGCCATCGTCAACCGCCATTTAAAAGATGTCTTTGGTGGCAGCGAGATGCAATGTGACAATATCGCCCGCGGCCTTACCGTGCGGGGGCATGAGGTTTTGTATGTCGCCCCGTCCGGCCATGAGGGTGATTACGGCGTTTCATATAAGGTTGTTTCGGCTGAAAATAATGGCAATGATATTGCGGCAAAGGTACTCGCCTTCAATCCCGATATTGTTTACTGGCGTTTCAACAAATATTATTTCTATAGGGCCGCCCGGAAAATTGCGGCGCGTAACATACCTCTGGTTTTTGCCATCTCGCACATCGACGACACGTTGCTCTTCAGTTACCGCGACAATCCACGCAAGGGCCTTGTGCCCTTCCTCCGCTGCGTCAAACAAGGTCTTACCACCGCTGCCAATCATTGTGGCTATAAATATGTGAGCGGCGTGACATCGCTGAACCCGGAATTTTTGAATCGCGTTCCGGTGAAATCACAAATCTTTGTGCCCAACTCGGTGAACCTTGCGACCGTTCCGTTCACGTGGCCGCGCCCCTTTGTTGTATGGGTGGCCAATATCAAGCCGCAAAAACAACCGCAAATCTATGTCGATCTGGCAAAACAATTCCCCGATACGGATTTCCTGATGGTTGGCACGATCCAGAGCGTCGATTACAAATGGATCAGCACGGAAAATTCCCGCACGCCGAACTTCCATTATCTCGGCCCCAAAACTCCAGAAGAAGTGAACGGCATATTGGAGCAGAGCATCATGCTGGTCCATACCTGCAAACCCGAAGGTTTCGGTAACAACTTCCTGCAGGCATGGTTTCAGAAAAAACCGACCGTCAGTTTTGCCTTTGATCCAGCGGGTTATATAGCGGAAGAACAGCTCGGCGGTTTTGCGGGTAGCAATTGGGATATCTTTGTCGCCCATGTCGCGCGGTATATTCAGGATGAAGATCAACGCAAACAAACCGGGCTTCGCGCCTATAATTTTGCCATGCGGAACTTCTCGCTCGATAAAACCGTGGAAACACTGGAAACCTATTTGCAGGAAATTTTGGCAGCCAAAAGAGCGGCTTAAGGCTGTTTACAGCGTTTTTTCTGGCCTTTTTCGCCCAATCTTGCCATAACCATGCCCATGTCAGATGTAAAAATGTTCGATGCGCGGGTCAAAGATCTCAGCGGGCAAATCCTTTTCATTCAGGTGCCGGGCGAAGAGCTTGCGCATGGCCACCTTCGTTATAATCCGGAATACGACGAACGTTTGAAATGCCCCTGCTGTGACGCCAGCGTGTATTACAACGGCGGCTCTCTTTCTACGGGCGGCAGCACGTTCAAGGGAAAACGTCCGCACTTCGCGTTGATGCCGGGGCAAGAACATGAAGATCTCTGTGCCGTGCCATCGCGCACATCGCATGAACATAAAATGATGATCGATCGCACCAAGGGCTGGCGCATCCATTTGAACATGGGTGAAGTCAGTGAAGTCGTGCCGATGGATCTGGATGATCCCAACGGCGTTTATATGAGGGTTGGGAATTTTATCCGTCTTCGTAAGCCTGATTTACGGGATCGCGAAATCTGGTCCGTCAGGAAAATCGATGATCTGCTAAAACTCATGCGCAATGGGAACCATGCCCGCATAAACGATTCCGTGGTGATCTACCGCAACAAGGAATATAAATGGGCGGAGTTTTTCGTCCATGAAACCAAACGGGAAGGCGCTGCGCGTTTCACCGATTTATACAATCGCTTGGCACAAGGCGGGGCAGGGACCGAGCTTCCCTGCCTGATGCTTCTGCGCAATGAAACGCCCAGCGGATTCCTGAGTTCCCAGTACGGCACGCGAATTAAGGGCGGCCCGAAGTTGGCCTATGAAAGCGACCGGAGTGTCGTTGGTACACAAGTCAATTTTGAATTCGAATTGGATTACCTCCGGGTTCAGCATCTTGAATCCTTTGCCACGAAGGAAAAGCTGTATCTGGCCTTCGGCAAGGCCGTGCGGGAAAATATCGGCGGCGCGGTCGAACGCGTTCGCGTTCATGTGAATAATGCGGAGGCCTTTCAGGAAGTGACAAAGGAAGGCCTGATGGAGACGCCCCCGCCACGCGAACCTGTCAATGTAGGTGAGATGCCGGGTTTCTTCACCTCGCGTCTTGACTGACTTATGCCAATAGGCGCTTTTGCCGGAATTTACCTTACATGCTATTGATTTTATGGGCGGTTCGCGTCACATTAGGAACACGAATAGCTCTTATCCATAAAGAAGAAAAATCATGGCCGAAATCAAAGTCCCCACCCTTGGTGAATCCGTTTCCGAAGCAACCGTTGCCAAATGGCTGAAAAAGGAAGGCGATGCCGTCGCCGCCGATGAAACGATTGTCGAACTGGAAACTGACAAGGTGACTTTGGAAGTCAACGCCCCATCCGCCGGCGTTATCTCCCGCATCATCGCGCCGGAAGGCTCCAATGTCGGTGTTGGCGCGATCCTTGGCGAAATCGGTGCAGGCTCCGCCGCGAATGATACCAAGAATGCCCCAAAATCCGATCCTGTTGCGCCGGCCCCGGCCGCGCCTGTTCCGGCTGTTGCTGTGCAATCCGCACCGCTGCCCGAAGGCTTGAACAGCAACGGTCCCGCCGCCACGAAAATGATGGCCGACAACAATGTGAATATCGCTGATGTCACCGCTACGGGCCGCGATGGCCGCGTGACCAAGGGCGATGTTATCAACTATCTTGAAGGCGGTGCCAAACCTGCCGCCGCGCCTGCGCCATCTGCTCCGGCGGCTCCGCATGTGCCGCGCCAGATCACAAACCGTGAAGAACGCGTCAAGATGACACGCCTGCGCCAGTCGATTGCAAAACGTTTGAAAGAAGCGCAGAACACCGCCGCCATGCTGACAACGTTCAACGAAGTCGATATGACTGCCGTGATGGAACTGCGCAATCAATACAAAGACCAGTTTGAAAAGAAATATGGCACGAAGCTTGGCTTCATGTCCTTCTTCGTCAAGGCTGCTGTCAATGCGCTCAAAGAATTCCCGGCTGTTAACGCTGAAATCGATGGCGATGACATCATTTACAAAAATTACTATGACCTCGGCGTTGCCGTATCGACACCGCAAGGCCTCGTCGTTCCGGTCATCAAGGACTGCGATACCAAGAACATGGCGCAGATTGAAAAAGATATCGCCACGATGGGCGGTAAGGCCAAAGACGGAAAACTGTCGATTGATGAAATGAAGGGCGGCACATTCACCATTACGAATGGTGGTATCTTCGGCTCCATGCTCTCGACGCCGATCCTGAACACGCCGCAGGTTGCGATTCTCGGCATGCACAACATCGTGCAGCGCCCGGTCGTAATGCCTGATGGCTCTATTCAGGCACGCCCGATCATGTATGTCGCGATGTCGTATGATCACCGCATCATCGATGGCAAAGAGGCGGTAAGCTTCTTGGTGCGCATCAAACAAGCGATCGAAGACCCAAGCCGTATCGTTCTCGAAGTTTAAAAAAAAGCCCCGCGAAAGCGGGGTTTTTTATACGTATTTTAAAATTCCGGCATCACTGAGCTGTTGCATGGCGATCAACCCTTCCGGGTCTCGGCTCTTGCGGATATCGCCAATCGTGATGTGCTTGATGCCTGCGCCAACAATGTTTACTTGCTCGCGGCTGGTTGGCACCTGGGTGCAGAAGAAATAGCCGTCCACCAACGTATAGGCATGGCGTTTCAAATACATCAGAACGCGGTTCACCGGTTCCTGGAATAGGCTGTATTTATCGCGGATATCTTCCATCAGGGCGATATCTTCCGGGTCTTCCATGGTAAAGCCTGTTACGGCATGGCCGCGCGCGGTGAGGGAGAAGAGCTTGCCATCCATATCCTTGACGAAGGCGATACAGAATTTGCGGCGGTCGTGTAGCTTATAGGCCTGCTGGATAATGCTGGCGAGCACGGCATCGCTCGCCGTTTCAATCGGCTCTTTGTAGATTGGTGAATCCTCATCAACCACATGATGGGCCGGGGCTTCAAAAATCGGGATGATGCGCGCATCACGGCGCCAGAGTTCGTAAACGCTCACGCCCGCTTTTTCGCAAATACGCATCGACATGGTTCCAAAATGACCACCGCGGCGCTGGAAGAAATCTTTGTCGAATCCTTTATGGTCGATATAGATTTTTTTGATCCCGGCTTCGACGATATTCTTGGCGCAGTTGGGACAGAAGGGATCGGTGATGCACAGGCTCGCACCATCGGTCGGCTGAACGGATTCCAAAATGACGGCGGTCTCGGCATGAACGGTGCCCGATGAATTGCCGATATCGGTGCCATGGCCAAACGCGTTGAAAATGTCTTTGGGCCAGTAATTGGTGCGCGACAAACCCCAGTCTTTGCCAAACAGGGTCGCCGCAATTTTATTTTCCGGGTGCGGGCTGCTGGCCACAATATCAACAGCGGCCTGCATAGCATCGAACGGATTGGAAAAATACATAGGGGAACCTTGGGCTAACGGCATGACCATAGGTTGATTATAGCCGTTGCCCGCCAAATGCCAAGGGGCGGTTTAGCCCATTCTGAAATCGAGGGATGATCCTGCTTTGCCACTATTGTCGTTGGCAAAGTTGATTGTCTGGTTGCCATCGCCAACCATCCAGTCTTGCGGTACGGGAGCGTTACGATTGTTGCGCAGCTTGGCCTGATGCAATTCGGCGCAACGGTGGAAAATCTCGTTCTCATTGTCTTTTAATGTGGCCACAAGTCGTTTGCTGTCTCTCAGGGAGGATTGTACGGCTGTAAAATTCTTGCCTGTGGCACCTTCCGGGGCATACTGGGCGTAATATTTTGTCAGGCCCAGTTCTTCGAATGTGCCTTCTGTGTAGTGATTGCCCAGATGTTCCTTCGCCACTTCGGCCTTGCTCTTGGTGTTGATGAAGGACCCGGAAACTTTGTGGTGCAGATCAACACGAATGGCATTCATAGAATGATAGAGATATTCCTTGAATGCATCTTTTGATTTTGTGGCGGCTGCAGGCAACTTGCCAATCACTTGGCGAATTTCAAATTCCCATTCGCAGATTCCTTCCTGCGTCGGACGGCACATATCGCCCATCATGGTGTCGAAAATATCTTCGCATCCTTCGAACACGAACAGAACATTGTGCTGTGGATGTTTGACGGCAAAGCCATACTCATTGCGGGCGCAGATATAACCAGCATAGGCGCGGTAGGCGGAAAAGGGGATGTTGTCGCAGAAGGTTGGGTCGTCCAGCTTGCGATATTTATCAAGGAATTTTTGATACCCGTCCTTGAGACTGACGCCTACGGGGAAAGCGTCTTCGCGTTCATCGCGGTCGGCAAGTCCGCCGATCTGGTTCGATGTTCCCATCGAGCTTTTCTCGTTGTAATCGTAACGGTTGATGGATTTGTCATGCGGATCCATTTCAAAACGCAGACGCAGGCTGTAACCACCTTGGTCGAGTGCGGCACTGGCCCATCCATGTTCGTGTGTGTCGGCAAGAACGCTGACCAATGGTTTTTTATCTTCCCAGATTTGTCCGGGTATCATGAAGCTGTTGGTTGATTCATTCAGCAATGTGCGGATGCGGTGAAATGACCGCGGAGTTTGTAGCCATAATTTTGGCTCAGGTTCTTTGCTGGATTCGGGGAGCAGCTCTTCGAGATTGTTGATATGCGGGAAAATCTTCAGGCGTTTCAAATAATCGTAGTGATCTGCATTTTCCAAATCCAGTCCGATTTTCTTCTCGTAGCTCACTTTAGTACCCCCGTACTCACTCTGACTGCTAGTTTTGTACTGCAATATTAGAATTTCGTCAAACTAAATTATGAAAATTAACAAGGGCTGGAAATGGTTAACACCATGGCGTATATAAAGATTCACGAATTTCAATCAACTCAAAGACTTGTGGATATTAAAAATGGCAGACGGAACCTC
>CAZUYV010000088.1:0-7882 GCA_964624435.1 uncultured Micavibrio sp.
TTGTTCCCACGAATGTTGCCACGAATATCGGGTCAGATATTGCCAGCGAATTCCTCAGCCGCATTCACAGGATTCGACAGAACGGCAAAACAGAGGCGAACAAGGCAGAGGAAGAGGCATCGCTTCAGCCTAAAAACCTTGAAAATCCGGCACATTAGGACGTTTAAAGAAGCATTGAACCCAAAAGGCTGCGGAAGTTCGCCGGGCAAACGCTTAATGAGCCGCTTGCTCAATATCTTTTGAAATAAAACAAGTCACGTTGGTAAAAAGAGAGTATGGTTCCCCATATTCAAATCTATACGTGACTAAGCCTTAGGCTGACCTGGTTCCAAGGCTAATTCTGACGCTGCCCCCTTTGATGGGAGAGAGGCTCGAATGCTAAAAGTCCTAATTGTAGAAGACAGCTTTATACTCGCCGACATGCTGGAAGACTTCCTTATTTCGGAAGGCTACGATGTCTGCGGAATAGCGGGAACAGTGAATGAAGCCGTAACCTTGGCCGATTTTCACAATCCCGATCTTGCAGTAGTCGATTTCAGGCTTGCAGACAAAGAGCATGGGTCTGACATACGTCCTCTTCTTAAGGATAAAGTCAGAATGGGAATATTGTATGTATCCGGAGATCCGCTTGAAAAAATACTCACCTCTGCGGATGGAGATGCCTACATTCAAAAACCCTATGGCATGCATGACTTGAGCCAATCTCTTGAGATTATTCACACGATTAAAATAAAGGGTGTCGTTACTCCATCCCTGTTTCCTAAAACTCTTCACTTCTTCAAAAGTCCTGTCGATGAGTGGAAAGCAGCATGACTGGCAATCGCACTATTGAAAGACTACTACGCCAACAAGCCGCCCTCGCTAAATTCGGAAGCTTTGCCTTTGGTGAATCTGATCTACAAAAAGTACTGTCAGAGGCTGCTCGGATGTGCGCCGAAAGTCTCAATGTTCCGTTTTCAAAAATTTGTCGCTACCGACCCCAAGAAGATGATCTGCTTGTCGTCGCAGGTTATGGATGGGAACCCAACGTCATCGGGCATGTGATATCTCAAGCGGATGAAAGCTCAACTCAAGGTCGGGCTTTCATCACAGGGGAGCCTGTGATCCTCGAAGATATCAGGAAGAACAACAGTTATAATCTTCCCGACTTTTACGCCCAACATGGAATCGTTTCAACTGTAGATGTTCTGATTAAAGGGTCTAATGGCCCCTTTGGCGTTCTGGAGGTTGATTGCAAGGCCCAACATACTTTCGATGAACATGATATTAATTTTCTCACAGGATTTGCCAACGTAGTTGCGGAAGCAGTGGGAACTGCGGAGCGGACGGCTACACTGCAGGCCACTCTTATCGAAATGCAAAAACTGGTTGAAGAGAAAAACGTTCTCGCGGCCGAATTACAGCACAGAGTGCGCAATAATCTGCAACTTGTCTATGGAATGCTCATTCGTCAGATCGAGCTTGCAACTCAAGAAGGAAAAGAAGGAATTCGATCAATTGCAAGGCGTGTCATGAGCCTTGCCAATATATATGACCATTTATTGGGGCACGGATTGGTGCAAACGATAGATTTTGGCGCGTATCTGGAATCGCTTTGTCACAGTCTCGAGAGTTTTCAGGAAAAGAGAGCGTTTGAGATAGAGCTGGTTTGTGTTGTTGAACCCATGACACTGGAACTGGATCTGGTGACGGCTCTGGGCATTATCGTTACCGAAGCGACGTCGAACGCCTATCTACATGCCTTTCCAGGAGGACCCGGCACTATTAGCGTTATGCTTACCCAGGAAAATGGGCAGGGCACTTTGACCATTTCCGATAATGGTATTGGTTTTAAAGCCCATACGGAAAGCAAACGACATGGAGTAGGGCTTATCAAAAGGCTCATGGAACAGGAAAAGGGAACTGCAGTTTTAAAATCGGACGCGGGCACAACGTGGACCCTTGTATTTCCCGTAAGCTTAGAAACCCCAAAAGACATAGCGGCCTAGAGAAATGGCGGAAGAGGTGAGATTCGAACTCACGGAGGCCTTGCGACCTCGCCGGTTTTCAAGACCGGTGCATTCAACCGCTCTGCCACTCTTCCGTTTAGAATAGGCGCGGTTCCTAAAAGCCTTTGCACCATAATTAGTCAGGCTTGGACAGTAAAGCCCTAATCTGTTAAGAACTCCCCCATGTTTTTCGTCCTATCCAAGATATTCTGGATGCTGGCCATGCCCCTGAACGCCCTGTGTTTTCTGGCGCTGATCGGCTTTGGGCTAAGGTTCTGGAGGAAAAGTTGCGGTGAACGCCTTTTGGGCATCGCGCTGGCGGGTATCCTGTTTTTTGGCATTATTCCGGTAGGGCCTGCCATGCTCAGCTGGCTGGAACATTATTATAGCGTCCCGCAAAAACTCCCCGAACGGGTGAACGGCATTATCGTGCTGGGCGGAATGTTCGATGGGCATTTGAGCAAGGAGCGGGGGCAGATTGCCGCCAATGACAATATCGAACGTATGATCTGCTTTACTGACCTCGCCAAAAAATATCCCGGTGCACGCAAGGTGTTTTCTGGCGGCTCAGGCGATATCAATTATCCCGATGATAAAGAGTCCGCGGTCGCAGAGGCCTATCTAAAAGAATACAATCTGGATAACGATTCCGTTTTCTACGATATGGATTCCCGCAACACTTATGAGAACGCAGTGTTCAGCAAAGAACTGGTCAACCCGGCGGCGGGGCAGAACTGGATCCTCATTACCTCCGCCTTCCATATGCCGCGCAGCGTAGGTATTTTTGAAAAACAGGACTGGAAAGTGATTCCCTACCCCTGTGATTTCAAAACCGACGGAACGTGGGATTTCCTTTGGACCGCGCCCAATATAACGTGGAACTTTGCCGCCCTAAATATCGTGGTGAAGGAACTGATTGGCTCAGTTGTTTACTATTTTACCGGAAAAAGCGCTTTTATCCTCCCGCCATCCCCGCTACCATCGAAGGATGAATAAGGGATTTGCCAGTATCATCTTTGCCTGCCTGTTTCTGATTGCCACGCCCGCATGGGCCACGGGCCAGACATTTGAGGCGTGGTTGACGGCCTTCCGAATTGAGGCTGCCCATAACGGCATCTCTCAAAAGACAATCGATGAAGCCCTGACAGGTATTCAACCTGTTCCAAAGGCGATTGAGCTGGACCGCAAGCAGCCGGAAAAGAAAATCACCTTTGCTCAATATAAAAAGAACATCGTCAATCAACAAAGGATAGAGAAGGGGCGCAGCCTGTTAAAGGAACATGCCCGCGTTCTCTATGCGATCGAAAAGGCCTATGGCGTACAGCCACAATATGTCATCGCACTCTGGGGCATCGAAACAAATTACGGTACCAACACTGGTGGCTTTAAAATCATTCCATCTCTCGCGACGCTCGCGTGGGAAGGTCGTCGCGCCGATTTCTTCAAGGGTGAATTGATTAAGGCCCTGAAGATTATCGATCAGGGGCACATCACCGCAGGCGCGATGAAGGGATCGTGGGCTGGCGCAATGGGGCAGAATCAATTCATGCCATCCAGCTTTCTGGCCTACGCCGTTGATGGCAATGGGGACGGGCACAAGGACATCTGGAATACAAAAATGGATGTGTTTGCCTCCACCGCCAATTACCTGCGCAAGGAAGGTTGGACGCCGCATTTGAAATGGGGCCGCAAGGTTTCTCTGCCCCGCAATTTTCCGGCCAGCACGATTGGCCCCAAAATTACCAAACCTATGTCCGAATGGGTGCGTATGGGCGTCAAAAATCCTGATGGCTCACCGCTGCCTCATGAAAATTTAAACGCCTCTATCGTCGCACCTGATGGGGTCGGCGGTGATGCCTATATCGTTTACGCTAATTACCAGACCATCATGGACTGGAACAGATCCACTTATTTCGCAACCTCGGTCGGTCTTCTGGCCGATGCAATCGCCCGGTAAATCATGAATCCTATTTTTTCCTTCGGCCTTCTCGCCGTTATTTTCTTTCTCACTGGCTGCGCCGAAACCCAGTTTGGCGCACATATGGTCAAACAACTTGGCAATGAACGCTCGCAAGGCGCGTATAAGGTTGGGAAACCGTATTTGATCGATGGACAGGAATATTATCCGCGCGAAAGTTTCGATTATACGGAAACAGGCATTGCGTCCTGGTATGGCCCCGGCTTCCACGGTAACAAGACCGCAAACGGTGAAGATTACGATTCCAATGAACTCACCGCCGCCCATAAAACCTTGCAAATGCCATCGCTGGTACGCGTCACCAATCTCGATAACGGCCGCAGCCTTGTCGTCCGCGTCAATGATCGCGGACCTTACGCGCGTGGGCGCCTGATCGATGTGTCTTCCAAGGCTGCCGAACTACTTGGCTTTAAAAATATAGGTACCGCCAAGGTTCGCGTCGATGTTCTGGGGCCTGAAAGTCGCCAAATCGCCGAAGATGCGCGGCAGGGACGCGATACACGTGGTTACGAAGTCGCGCTTAATCGGCCGGGCGGAAAGCTCCTGATGCCGACATCCGTGCCTGGCGCGGTGGAAACCATGCCCCCGGTTCAGGTTGCCTCGGTGGAATCCGTCCCGCTGGAACCGATGGGCGCATCAACTTCCTCAGCCCCGATCCAGACAACACCAGTCGCAGTACAAGGGCACATGGCGACCGATGGCCGTTTCATGCCCGATCCTGTCGTGACACAACAGCCCATCGTCCACACCAATATTTATATCCAGGCCGGTGCGTTTGGTGATCAGGGCAATGCGCAAAAACTTGCCGGAAATCTGACGTCAATCGGCAACGCCAAGGTCTATCCGACCAATGTTGCGGGCAAAAGTTTCTACCGGGTTCGCCTCGGCCCCTATCAAACGGTTGATCAGGCCGACCTTGCCTTGTCCCGGGTAATCGCGGGCGGCACACCCAAGGCCGTGATTGTGGTTGAATAAAACGGGGAAACCCCGCACAAATCCGGGCTTTAAGGGTTGATCTTCGGGGCAATCCCTGTTTTCATACGGGCATCGATCCATCCCAACATGACAGGCCTTTTCGCATGCGTTTTTTAGTCTCATTTTCCCTAGCTTTGTTCTTTACCGTAACATCAGCGTTCGCCCAGGCCGCGCCGATGGAAACGGTCGCCAAGCAGGCCTATATCGTTGACTTTGAAACAGGTCAGGTCCTGTTTGAAAAAAATGCCAATGAAAGAATGCCAACCAGTTCGATGAGCAAAACGCTCACTGGTTATCTGGTGTTTGAGGCCATCAAAAATGGCAAAATGACAATCGATCAGGAATTGCCAGTTAGCGAAAAAGCATGGCGGATGCAAGGATCGAAAATGTTCGTTCCGATCCACGGCATGGTGAAGGTTGAAGATTTGATCCGCGGCATGCTGGTTCAGTCGGGCAATGACGCCACCATCGTGTTAGCCGAAGGGATGGCAGGAACGCAAGAAAATTTCGCACAGGCCATGAATGCAAAGGCTGCGCAACTCGGCATGAAGGACAGCCATTTTACCAATGCCAGCGGCTGGCCAGATGACAATCACTACTCAACAGCGCATGATCTCGCATTGCTCTCTGTCGCCCTGATCCGCGATTTCCCGGACCAGTACCGTTACGACAGCGAAAAAGATTTCACTTATAACGGCATCAAGCAGGGCAACCGTAACCCGCTGCTCTATAAAAACATTGGTGCCGATGGCATCAAGACCGGCCACACCGAAGTGGGCGGTTATGGCTTGATCGGTTCCGGTGTACGTGATGGTCGTCGTGTTATTATGGTGCTAAATGGTATGGCGAGCATGGATGAACGCGCACAAGAATCCACCCGTCTTCTGGAGTGGGCGCTATCCAGCTTCAGCAATACGACACTCTTCACCGAAGGCGAAGTGGCCGGCAATGCACAGGTTGCAATGGGCATGGAAAAAACCGTTCCGCTCGTCATCGAAAAAACCATGAAGATCACTATGCCACGTATGGCCGGCACCAGCATAAAGCGCCAAGCGATTTACAAGGGCCCGCTTGAGGCCCCAATCACAAAGGGGCAACAGGTTGGTGTTGTTCGCGTAACCGCGCCGGGCATGCAGCCAATTGAAACACCGTTGGTCGCCGCAAAAGACGTTGCCCGTCTTGGTTTCTTCCCATCCTTGCTTGAAAAGGCAAAACGTCTTGTTGTCGGTGACAGATCACCACTGGCGCAGGAGATTAAATAGACTATGGCTCGGGGCCTGTTCATCACGTTTGAAGGCGGGGAAGGGGCAGGGAAGACCACCCAAATCAGGAAACTTGCTGACCGCA
Organism: uncultured Micavibrio sp.; assembly: GCA_964624435.1. Taxonomy (GTDB): domain Bacteria; phylum Pseudomonadota; class Alphaproteobacteria; order Micavibrionales; family Micavibrionaceae; genus Micavibrio_A. The sequence goes on from CAZUYV010000088.1 coordinate 6,289, forward strand.
TTCAAGGCTCCGTGATGACACGGGAACCGGGTGGCACACCGGAAGGTGACGCTATCCGTACGCTTTTTATTGAACAGCAGGGGCATAACTGGCCGGTAAAGGCGTTGCTGTTTATGATGTTTTCAGCCCGTATCCTGCATGTTGAAAATTTTATCCGCCCGGCAATGGCACAGGGAAAGACGGTTCTCTGCGATCGCTTTACCGATTCAACCCGCGTCTATCAGGGTTATGCCGGTGGATTACCTCTTGAAGAAGTTGAAACCATCAAACGTTCAGCTATTGGTGATTTTGAACCGGATCTGACTATCATTCTCGATATTCCTGCAGAAGAAGGGCTTATCCGGGCGGCGGCCCGCGCCGATAATGGCAGCACGTTCGAAGCGAAGGACATGACCTTCCATGAAAAAATCCGACAGGGTTTTCTGAGTATTGCCAAAGAAAGCCCTCAACGCTGCATCGTTATTGATGCAACACAAGATGAAGACGTGATTGCCGAAAAGATATGGGCGGAAGTAAGCAAAAAACATGTTTGATGATTTCGACCAAGACGATGAACTTTTTGATGCCGATGCAGGCCAGCCCGCATCGTCGGAAAACGTTGCGCCCGCGCTGAAACCGCCACGTGATAATCAAGACCTTCTTGGCCACGATGATCAGGAAAAACAACTTCTGGCATTGTTCAACCAAGGCAATCTTCCCCATGCGTTGATCTTTGCGGGGCAAAAGGGGATCGGCAAAGTCACCTTCGCCTATAACCTCGCAAGGTTTTTGCTGAAGCACGGTGCCAATGATGACGGTGGCGGATTGTTTGGCGATACTCCGCCAGAGGCTACCAGTTTCAAAGTCGCGGAAGACGATGCACTATCGCGCCGTGTCGCCAGTGGCGGACACCCGGACCTGCTGTCCGTCGAACGTCCGATTGATGAAAAAAAGGGCACGGCGAAATCTTCCGTTGATGTCGATAGCGTCCGCAAGATCGCCCCGTTCCTGCGCATGACATCCTCCGAAGGTGGCTGGCGCATCGTTATTGTCGACGATGCCGAAACTATGAACCGCAATGCCCAGAATGCGATCTTGAAAATTCTGGAAGAACCGCCGCAAAAATCCTTGCTGATTTTGGTTTGCCACCGCCTTGGCGCGATGATACCGACCATTCGTTCGCGTTGCCGTACAATTCATTTTCAACCGCTGAGCCGGGAAAACATCATCACCGTTCTAAAACGCGGCACGGGTTATATTTCCGGCGTGCAGGAAAAATTGCTGGCTGATCTATCCGATGGCAGTGCGGGGCAGGCTCTCGCATTCCACGAAGAAGATGGCGCGGCCATGCTCGACAACCTCATCCTTCTCATGAGTGGCTGGCCGAAATGGGAATGGACCCTGATCCACCGCAAAGCGGATGAACTAGGCCGGTTCGGCGCATCCGATGCCGCATACTTCCTCTTTCAAGATATATTTTTATGGATGTGTGAGAGTTTTTTACGCGCCAAAGCCTCAAATGCGGGAAATTTGCCGGAAATTCTGCAATCCGAGGCGCTACAACCCCTGCAAAACCATTATTCTCTTGAACAATGGATCGATATTTGTGAGAAAT
>CAZUYV010000089.1:0-4734 GCA_964624435.1 uncultured Micavibrio sp.
TGGCGACCAATGGGAACATCAATCGTGCCCTTGATCGGTGTTGGCATCTTCCACACAAGCGCAGAATAAATGCGGCTGAGCGAACGATCGGAGAGTTGCGCGGCAAGACCCTGATGCGCGCGATCTGTTTTTGCAACCATCATCAGGCCGGATGTGTCTTTATCGAGCCTGTGCACGATGCCGGGGCGTTTTACGCCACCAATGCCAGACAATTCATCCCCGCAATAATAGAGCAGAGCATTGACGAGCGTACCGGTGTAATTGCCCGCCCCCGGATGAACGACAAGACCAGCCTGTTTGTTGATGACGAGCAAATCTTCATCTTCGAAAATGATATCGAGCGGAATATTTTCCGGGATTGGATCGGCATCGACAGGCGCTGGAACGATCAATTCAATCCGGTCGCCCGGTTCTACATCCATCGAGGGGTCTTCGCAGATTTTATCGTTGAGCGAAACGCGGCCTTCGAGGATCAGATTTTTCAGGCGGGATCGCGACAGGCCTTCCTGCAGTTCGGCCACGAGTTCGGCCAGCACTTTATCCAGCCGTCCAGACGCCTTTACCTTCAGGATCTTGCGCATGCCTTCGGCCGCGCCGGTGTCTTCCACATCATCAATGTCGTCAATATCGCTCATGGCATGGGTTGTACTGGCCAGCCCCGCCCAAGTCACGCTTTTTGTGAAAAATCAGGGTAAAATGGGGCTTTCCGGCCTTGGCGGGTTGCAGGGATCGTCATAGGCGTCCAGCGGGACGCCCGCCACGGCCCAGCCGTCATAGGTGTATACGGGCGCGTCATCGGCCCCTTCCTGGTTTTCGCCAAAGCTGGTCTGGGCATAGCCCGCGATAATACGCTCTGCGCCAAAACCGGATACAAGGCGGTTCGCCATCGCGTTCTGGCCATCGGTGAAATCTTCCAGTTGATCCACGACGCCGCGCGGCGAAAAGGTCATCAGGCGCGCGTGGGAACGGTAATCCTTGTTAATAGAGGCACCATTGACCAGAACGCTCGCACGGCCATCTTCATAGGTGATCACATCGCTGGCGGCGTAATCATAGAAAGGCGATTGGAAGTGCCGCTGCCATTGCGGCGCGCCGGAAGAATCAGTTTTCATGATCCATGCCGCCATGCCGGATTTTGCGCCGGTAAGCGGACGAATTTTTCCGGTGAATATCATCGATCCATCGGCAAATTCCGCCGCGCCATAGAGTGAGGCCGCAAGGCCACGCGGATAGGTGCGTTGCCAGCCGATAGTGCCATCACCATTAATACGCATAGCCCAGCCGGCTGATTTATTATCTTCGGTGACAATCTGCCCCGCAACGATGTAATTACCACCGAGCGTGACCTGTAAGGTGTTGAATACAGTTGTCGGCCCGGGCTGGTACGACCGCTTCCAGAATTGCTTGCCCGTGGCAGAGAGTTTATAGATCAACCCATATTGTTTTTGGGCATTCTTACCATCGGTGAATTGCGCGGCGACCAGATAGCCCGTGCCATCGGCGGCCAATGCCAGCGATTTCGCATCGAGATTGCCGCCCGGCTCAAAGAACGACACTTCGTTTTTCAGCTTGCCCTTGTCATCATAGAACCCCAGATAGATTCCGTTGCCGCGGCCTTTGTCCTGAACATCGCCCAGCGCGGTAAACCCGTCCTTGCTTTTCAGGATACGGTGAATGGTTTTATAATCGCCTTTGTCGGCCCGCGTTTCCCAGACTTTTTTAAAGCGATCATCAAAACGAACAAGCAGGGGATGATAGGTTTCATCCTTCTTGTCCTTAGTGAAGGCCCCGGCAACGACGAAATTATTGTTCTCCAGCGGGATCAGGTCGGCATAGACCTCCATCCCCTCATCCCCTTCCGACAAATCCCAGACATTGCTTGCCCCAAATTGCGGATCGCGCATCGTCGTGATCTCGGTATTGGTGAAGGTGCAATCAGGCGGGCCTTCAAGATCCGTTTGTGCCCATGTGGGCCCGGCAAGACAGGCGAGGATAGAGGCCGTTAGGGCCCATTTGCAGGATTTCACTTCCATATAAACAAGTGTAAAGTCGTATCGTGTAAAAGTCACGGGTTGGAAAGAAACGTTCCTTGAAAATATTGATCGTCAGCGACGCATGGCATCCGCAATTGAACGGTGTTGTCCGGACTTATGAATATTTGTTTTCCGAACTGACCGGCATGGGATACGAGGTCAAGGTCATCGGCCCCGCCGATTTCCCGCGTAGTTATCCAATGCCCGGCTATGATGAAATCCGCCTTACCCTCAAGCCCTATCATACCTTGCGCCGTATGATCGAGACGTTTGAGCCGGACCTGCTTCACATCGCCACCGAAGGACCGCTTGGTCTTGCCGCGCGGCGATATGCCGTGACCTACGGCATGGAATTCACCTCCTGTTACCACACCCACTTCCCTGACTACGCGGCGGCACGGGCGGCAAAATTCCTGCCCTTCTTGCACAAACCCGTGCGGGCACTCGGTATCAAATTCGTGCGCTGGTTCCATCAACATTCATCCTGCCTGTTCGTGGCAACGCAGAGCCTTGAAGACACACTGCGCGGCTGGAACTTCACCTGCCCCATGAAACGCATGACGCGCGGCATTGATTACAGCGTGCTTCATCCCGGCGATAAGAATCTGTTCGGTGATATGCCAAAACCTGTCGCGCTCTATGTCGGCCGCGTTGCCATCGAAAAAAACCTTGAATCATTTCTGACGATGGAGTGGGCGGGCAGCAAGGTGATTGTCGGAAGTGGCCCCGATGAAGAGATGTTGAAAAACAAATATTCAAACGTCCATTTCGCAGGCAAGAAAACCGGGAAAGATCTTGCCGATCATTACCGCTCCGCCGACCTGTTTGTCTTTCCGTCCAAAACCGACACATTCGGCATGGTGTTGATTGAGGCGATGGCCTGCGGCCTTCCCATTGCCGCCTATCCCGTCACAGGCCCGATCGATATCGTGACATCGCCCAGTCTCGGTGCCCTGAATAACGACCTCGCCACGGCGGCAAGAACTGCCCTTGTGAATGGCGGAAACCCGCAGGATCGCTTTGCTCACGCGCAGGCCCATTATAGCTGGCGCACCGCCGCTTATCAGTTCCTCGAAACCGATTAAGGGGGTTTTTTGCGATGCAAAAACCTGCTATGATTCTCAAAGGTTGAAACACCTGACAAGAGGTCCTCTTGCCGCACGACATCACGCGTTACCGCAGTATTTTCCTCTCGGATTTTCACATTGGCGCCAAGAAATTCGCCGCGCCTGCCCTCCTCGATTTTTTACGCCATCACAATGCCGACTATATCTATCTTGTCGGCGACATCATCGATGGCTGGAAGTTAAAGAAACGTTGGTTCTGGACTGAAACCACCAGCCAGATTTTCGATGAGCTTTTCAAGAAAGCACAAGAAGGTACCAAGATCATCTATATCACCGGCAATCATGATGAAGATGTGCGGGAATATAATTTGATCCGCCGTTTGAAATATGCGCGCCGCATGGGCATCCAGATCAAGAACCGCATCATCCATAAAAATGCCGACGGGCGTGAATTCCTGATCATGCATGGAGACCAGTTCGACCGTGCAATTTTACGCGGCGCTGTATCCCGTGTAAGTGATCGTATCTACGATATCATCACCGACCTGATGGAACGCAAGAAGCCTGTCAATATTGAGATCGATGGCACCATCAAGCGTTTTTCGATGGCAAAATTCCTGTCCTATCATGGGCAGGTCGCACTCAATATCCTCAATAATTTTGAAAACGCACTCTGCCGAGAGGCCAAGCGCAGCGATGTCGATGGCATCATCTGCGGCCACACACATATTCCGGCATTGAAGCACCTTAAAGGCATTACGTATGCCAATTGCGGATCATGGCTAACCGGAAAACCCACCGCCGTGATTGAAAAAGACAATGGCAGCATTGAACTGGTTGATTGGACAAGCGCAGCGCAGGATGAAGATTTCACTTACAACGCAGACTCGTTCCATTTTCGCCCGGCAACATTGCGCCTGATGCAACTGGTGCGCCGGACTTGGCCTTCACCGCATAATGATACGCATGCCGTCCGCGCCCCCGGCATTATCCGCCAGACGGAATGCGCATGAAGAATCAGCACATCATTCCCCTGCTCTGCCTCGCTGTGACCGGGATTCTATTTATATGGTCCGGGATTGGCCCGTATGACCGCATAACATGGTGGATGGAAGTTGCGCCTGTCCTGATTGCCTTGCCGATCATGGCCTGTACTTACAAGAAATTTCGCCTGACCAATCTTCTCTACATCCTTATCATGATCCACGCGGTTATATTGATGGTCGGTGGGCATTACACGTATGCCCGTGTTCCCGCGTTCGATTGGATCCGCGATATCACGGGCGGCACGCGCAATTCGTTCGATGGGCTCGGCCATTTAGCACAGGGATTTATCCCGGCAATGGTCGCGCGGGAATTGCTGATCCGCACATCACCACTCCGCTACGGTAAATGGATGTTCACGCTGATCGTCTTTTCCTGTTTGGGAATTGCCGCCGTCTATGAAGTCATCGAATGGGGCGCGGCGATGATGGCCGGACAAGGGGCCGATGAATTCCTCGGCACGCAGGGCGATGTCTGGGACACGCAAAAAGATATGGCGCTGGCAGGTGTTGGTGCGGCAGTTGCCCTTCTCACCCTCTCCAAACTTCACGACCGTGCTCTTAAGAAGATTCCTGCATAAGATAGTGCTG